>JAAYAS010000367.1 GCA_012719255.1 Microbacteriaceae bacterium
CTCGACCGGGAGGCCGGGCGGGTCGAGTCGGCGCCGGCGACGATCGCCGCCGAGACGACGGCGCTGCGTCAGGACCTCGGCCGGCTGCAGCAGCTGCACCGGGATTCGTCGGGCCGGTTCTCCCTCGACCCGCAGCTGCCGGCGCTGATCGCCGAGACGACGCGGCTCGTCGACGGCGTCGACGGCGCCGGCGGCCGGCACCCGAACCCGCTCGGCACGCTCGAGCGGCTCGGCACCGCGGCCGCCGCGGTCGGCACGGCGCTCACCGGGGCGCTCGGCGCCCGGGAGCAGTACGACCGCGCCGCCGCGCGGCTGCCGCAGGCGCTCGCAGCCGCGCGCGCCGAGTTCGACGCGGCGACGACGTTCATCACGACCCGGCGCGGCGCCGTCTCGTCGACCCCGCGCACCCGGCTCGATCAGGCCGGTCAGCAGCTCAGCCGCGCCGAGTCGCTCGCCGGCGGCGACCCGCCGGCCGCCCTCGCCGCGGCGAACGAGGCGACCGAGCTCGCCCGCGCGGCGCTGCGGGCCGCCCAGCAGGAGGTCGACTCGGTGTACGCCGCCCAGCGGCCGGCCTTCGGCGGCGGTGCGGGCTACGGCGACTACCGCCATGGCTACGGCCGGTCGGGGGCGTTCGACGACCTCGGCAGCGCGATCCTCGGCGGCATCATCGGCGGCATCCTCTCCGACGGCGGCGGCTCGCGCCGCAACGACCGCGGCCGCGGCGGGTTCGCCGGTTTCGGCGGCTCGGGCGGCTCCGGCTCGTCCGGCGGCTGGTTCGGCGGCGGCTCGCGGAGCGGCTCGCGCGGCTCGCGCGGGAGCTTCGGCTCGTCGGGCGGCGGCCGGCGACGCACCTCCTCCGGCGGCGGCTTCCGCTCGTCGTCGGGCGGCGGCTTCCGCTCCTCCGGCGGCGGCCGGCGCCGCTGACGCCCACTCGCCCGACCGACCCAGCCGCCGTTCAGCCGCGGCGACCATCCTGGCCGCGAAGCGCCCCGCGACCGGCCCCATCCGAAGGAGCACCCCATGGCACAGAAGCAGTCGATCTTCGGCCGCATCACGCAGCTGCTGCGCGCGAACATCAACAACCTCATCGATCAGGCGGAGGACCCGCAGGTGATGATCGACCAGCTCATCCGCGACTTCTCGGCGAACATCAACGACGCCGAGGCCGCGATCGCGCAGACGATCGGCAACCTCCGGATGATGGAGGACGACGCCCGCCAGGACGAGCAGGACGCCCGCGAGTGGGGGCAGAAGGCGCTCGCCGCCTCGCAGCGCGCCGACGGCTACCGCGCCGAGGGCGACGCCGCCTCGGCCGACCGCTTCGACCAGCTCGCGCGCGTCGCGATCGAGCGGCAGCTCGCCGAGGAGGCGAACGTGCAGCGCGCCGCCCCGCAGATCGCCGCCCAGACCGAGGTCGTCGACCGGCTGAAGACCGGTCTCGAGGGCATGCGCGGCAAGCTCGACGAGCTCATCTCGAAGCGCGACGAGCTCGCCGCCCGCGCGAAGTCGGCCGAGGCGCAGCGCCGCGTCAACGACGCGCTCTCGCAGATCGACGTGATGGACCCGACCGCCGAGCTCGGCCGCTTCGAGGAGAAGGTGCGCCGCGAGGAGGCGCGGGTGCGCGGCCAGCAGGAGCTGCAGGCCTCGTCGCTCGACCGCCAGTTCGAGCAGCTCGAGGACCTCGGCCGCCTCACCGAGGTCGAGGCGCGGCTCGCCGCCCTGAAGTCGGGCGACGACCGCCCGAGCATCCAGCAGTAGTGCTCCGGCGGCTGCTGCTCGACTCGCCGGTCTCGCGCGCCGGCTTCGCGTTCGCGACGGGGGTGGGCCTCGCCTGGGGCCTGCCGCTGTCGGTCGGCCGGGTGCGCCGCCACGGCGAGCTCATCGTCTGCTCGGGCCTGCCGTCGTGGGCGTTCCGCCGCGGCGGCGTCTGCGTCGGCCGGGTCTACCTCACCGACCGCAACGTCTCGCCGGCGATCCTCCGGCACGAGCTCGTGCACGTGCGCCAGTGGCGGCGCTACGGGATGCTCTTCCCGCTGCTCTACCTGCTCGCCGGCGTCGACCCGCTCCGCAACCGCTTCGAGATCGAGGCGGGCCTCGAGGACGGCAACTACCTCCCCCGGCGCCGCGGCGGTTAGCGCGCGAACGGCAGCTTCGCGCTCCAGTCGAGCTCGCGCTCGAGCTGGGCGGCGAGCCGCAGGAGCGTGATCTCGTCGCCCGGGCGGCCGATCGCCTGCACGCCGAAGGGCAGCGGATGCGCGGCCACCGGCATCGCGATCGCGGGCAGGCCGGCGACGTTGACGTAGCTCGTGTACGGCGTGTAGCGGCACTGCTGCTCGAAGTTCCGCTCGCCGTCCTCGGCGTCGTACCAGCCGATCGGCCGCGGCGGCATCGCGAGCGCGGGGGTGAGCACGACGTCGACCTCGGCGTAGTCGGCGATGATCGACCGCTCGAAGCGGGCGAGCGTCGCGAGCGCCGCGGCGAGCCGGCCTGCGCCCCGCTCGCGGCCGGTGCGCACGAGCCAGGCGGTGAGCGGCTCGACGCGCTCGAGCGCCTCGTCGTCGAGGGGCAGCGAGGCGGCCCCGCCCATCCACACCTCGCGGAACGCGTCGAAGTACTCGGGGAACGGCGACGGCGCGAGCTCGACGACGCGGTGGCCGAGCCGGCCGGCGAGCTTCAGGGTGTCGTGGAGCACCGCCTCGGCCTCGGCGTCGAGCTCGATGCCGTAGTGCGTCGCCCACGGCGACCAGGTGTTCCAGCCGATGCGCAGCGGCCGCACGTCCCGCTGCAGCGCGTCGAGGTACGAGGCCTCGCCGCCGGGTGCGGTGAGCGCGTGCCGGTCGGCGGGCCGGCCGCCCGGGCCGCGGGCGATCATGCCGTCGAGCAGCAGCGCGGCGTCGGCGACCGTGCGGGCGATCGGGCCGGCGACGGTGAGGCCACCGAGCGCGTCGATGCCGCTGCCGTCGGGCACGCGGCCGCGGGAGGGTTTGAGGCCGACGAGGCCGCAGGCGGCGGCCGGGATGCGGATCGAGCCGCCGCCGTCGGAGCCGGGCGCGAACGGCAGGAGGCCCGCGGCGACCGCGACGGCCGCGCCGCCGCTCGAGCCGCCGGGGCCGAGGTCGGTGTCCCAGGGGTTGCGGGCGACGCCGCCCGGCAGCAGGTTCTCGGTGTAGCTCGGGAAGCCGAACTCGGGGGTGTTCGTCTTGCCGAGCGACACTCCCCCGGCGGCGTCCATCGTCGCGACGAGCGGCGACGAGACCTCCGGCACGTGGCCGGTCATCGCGAGCGAGCCGTAGCCCGAGGGCACGCCGGCGCGGTCGACGAGGTCCTTGTCGCCGAAGGGCAGGCCGCGCAGCGGCGCATCGTGGCGGCCGCGGTCGTGGCCGTCGTCGAGTCGGGCGGCGCGCGCCCGCGCGTCGGCGCCGGTGACGACGACGAAGGCGCGCAGCTCGTCGTTGCGGGCGGCGATGCGCGCGAGGTAGTGGTCGGCGAGCTCGACCGCGGTGAGCTCGCCGGTGTGCAGCAGCTCGCGCTGCTCGACGGCGGTGAGTTCGTGCAGCTCGGTCATGCGGCCAGCCTACGGCGCGGTGCTCCGCGGACCCCGGCACCGACGCTCGGCCACGCATCCGGAGCAAGTGGTCACCACCGGCGCGAAACCGCCCCCGCCGAGCGCAAGTGGTGACCACCGGCGCGGCCCTCGACCCCCGCAGTGGTCGACAACCGCGCGAACCCGAACCGATTCCGACCACCGCACCGCCGCGCCCCCGAACCAGTGGTCACCACCGGCGGGCCGGGGCCGGCAGCGGTGCGGTGCGGGGCCGCACGCCCGCGGCCGCGCTCAGCCGTCGACGCGCCAGTCGATCTCGGCGCCGCCCTGCTCGCGCAGCAGCGCGTTCGCGCGCGAGAACGGCCGCGAGCCGAAGAAGCCGCGCGAGGCCGACAGCGGCGAGGGGTGCGGCGACTCGACCGCCGGCACATCGGGGAGGAACGCCCGGCAGCGGCGGGCGTCGTTGCCCCAGAGCACGGCGACGAGCGGGCCGCCGCGCGCGGCGAGCGCCCGCAGCGCCCGCTCGGTGACCTCCTCCCAGCCGCGGCCGCGGTGCGAGGCGGGGCGGCCGGGCTGCACGGTGAGCGCCCGGTTGAGCAGCAGCACGCCCTGCTCGGCCCAGCGGCCGAGGTCGCCGTGCTCGGCGGGCGGGATGCCGAGGTCGTCGTGGAGCTCGCGGTAGATGTTCGCGAGCGAGCGCGGGATCGGCCGCACCTCGCGCTCGACCGCGAACGAGAGGCCGATCGGATGCCCGGAGGTCGGGTACGGGTCCTGGCCGACGATGACGACGCGCACCTCGTCGAAGGGCTGCGCGAAGGCGCGCAGCACGCGGTCGCCGGCGGGCAGGTAGCCGCGGCCGGCGGCGATCTCGGCGCGGAGGAAGCCGCCCATCGCGGCGATGCGGTCGCCGACGGGCGCGAGCTCGCGCGCCCAGCCCGCATCCACGAGCCCGTCGGCGGCGAGCTCGGCGAGGCCGCGGGCGGTCATGCGGCGTCGGCCCGGGCGCTCGCGACGACGACCCCCGAATCGGCGCCGGTGCACTGCCAGACCGAGCCGGCACCGAGGATGCGCAGGCCGTCGGCGCCGACCTCGAGGGCGGTGTCGTCGTCGACGGCGACGACGCGGTCGACGAGCTCGGCCTCGATGGCGGCGACGGCGAGGCCGACGCGGCCGTGCTGGGCGGCGTGCGGCACGATCGCGAGGTCGACGAGGCCGAGGCCCGGGCCGAGCCGCAGCTCGGGGTCGCCGGGGTCGGTGGTCTCGGGCGCGACGGCGACGCCGCCGATCTCGTGGCCGCCGAGCAGCGCGCGGTCGGCGGCGATCGCGGCCCCCGCGCCGACGCCGAAGTACGGCATGCCCTCGTGCACGCGGCGGCGCAGGTCGCCGGCGCGGTGGTCGAGGGCGGCGACGAGCGCGCCGGCCGGCCCGTCGGCGACGACGACGCCGTCGACGTCGAGCAGCTCGTGGCCGTCGAAGCCGAGCTCGACCTCGCCGCGGCCGTCGGTGTCGAGGCGGGCGACGAGCGGCACGAGCTCGAAGCGGCCGCCGAGCATCCGCTCGGCCTCGGCGAGGACCGATCCCGGGCGGGCGGCGGCGACGACCACGGCGATGCGCGGCGGCCGGTCGCTCGCGCGCTCCGCGCGGTGCGCGGCGGCGAGTTCGGCGAATCGGTCGACGAGCGGGCGGAGCGCCTCGGTGCGGGCGCCCCCGACGAGCATGACGGTCATCCCGACAGCGTAGGCGGCGCGGGTGTGTCGTTCTATGACGTCCGCCGAGCGCGGCCCGCCCGGATGCGCCCATCATTGGCGCAGACCTCCTCAGTCACGTCCCGCTCGCGGCGCCCCGCGCCCGCGAGCAGTCCACCACCGGGCCGCACGGCCCCGTCCCCGAAGGCGACACGATCATGACCCAGCGTTTCGAGACCCTGCAGGTGCACGCCGGCGCGCAGAGCGACCCGAGCACCACCTCGGTGGTCACCCCGATCCACCAGACCACCGCGTACGAGTTCCGCAGCGCCGAGTCGGCGGCGAACCTCTTCGCCCTCACCGAGGCGGGCAACATCTACACCCGCATCACCAACCCGACCACCGATGTGCTCGAGCAGCGCGTCGCGGCGC
Organism: Microbacteriaceae bacterium; assembly: GCA_012719255.1. Classification (GTDB taxonomy): domain Bacteria; phylum Actinomycetota; class Actinomycetes; order Actinomycetales; family Microbacteriaceae; genus Gulosibacter. Next base: position 5,662 of record JAAYAS010000367.1, read on the forward strand.
TCGAGGGCGGCACCGCCGCGCTCGCGGTCGCCTCGGGCCAGGCGGCCGAGCACTACGCGATCCTCAACATCGCCGAGGCGGGCGACCACATCGTCTCGTCGACGTCGATCTACGGCGGCACGTTCAACCTCTTCAAGTACTCGCTCGCGAAGCAGGGCATCGAGGTCACCTTCGTGCTCGACCAGAACGACCCCGAGGAGTGGCGCCGCGCGGTGCGCCCGAACACGAAGGCGTTCTTCGCCGAGACGATCGCGAACCCGGCGGTGACCTTCCTCGACATCGCGGCGATCGCCGACGTCGCCCACGAGGCCGGCCTGCCGCTGATCATCGACAACACGGTGGCGACGCCGTACCTCATCCGCCCGTTCGAGCACGGCGCCGACATCGTCGTGCACTCGGCGACGAAGTACCTCGGCGGGCACGGCGCGGTGCTCGGCGGCGTCATCGTCGACGGCGGCTCGTTCCCCTGGTCGGAGCACGCCGAGCGCTTCCCCGGCCTCACCGAGCCCGACCCCTCGTACAACGGCCTCAGCTACACGGGCGCGGTCGGCGACGGCGTCGCCTACATCATCAAGGCCCGCACCCAGCTGCTGCGCGACCTCGGCGCGTCGATCGCGCCGGCCTCGGCGTGGCAGCTGCTGCAGGGCATCGAGACGCTGAGCCTGCGGATGGAGCGCCACGTGCAGAACGCGCAGGCGGTCGCCGAGTGGCTCGAGCGCCACCCGCAGGTGGTGTCGGTGAACTACGCGGGCCTGCCCTCGAACCCGTCGCACGCGCTCGCGCAGAAGTACGCCCCGAACGGCGCCGGCGCGCTGTTCTCGTTCGAGCTCGCGGGCGGCCTCGACGCCGGCCGCCGCCTCGTCGAGTCGGTCGAGCTGTTCAAGCACGTCGTGAACATCGGCGACGTCCGCTCGATCATCACCCACCCGGCCTCCACCACCCACGCGCAGCTCACCCCCGAGCAGCAGCTGCAGGCGGGCGTGCAGCCCGGGCTCGTGCGCCTGTCGATCGGCATCGAGCACGTCGACGACCTCATCGCCGACCTCGAGCAGGCGATCGCGAAGGCGGCGGGCGGCGGCGCCGCCGAGTAGGCTCTCGTCGATGCACTGGAACGACGACGTCTTCGGGCCGGGAGTCGCGGGCAGCGGCTTCCGGCCCGAGGCCGTGCGCGGGGCGCCGTCGGTGCGGCCGCCCGCATCCGGTGCCTGGCGCGAGGGCGACCACCCCGGCGAGCGGCGGTTCGCGCAGCTCGGCCCGTTCGCGTTCGAGCACGGCGGCGAGGTGCCGCTGCGCATCGCCTACGAGACGTGGGGCGAGCTCGACGCCGATCGCGGCAACGCCGTGCTCGTGCTCCACGCGCTCACCGGCGACGCGCACGTCGACGGCCCGGCCGGTCCCGGTCAGGCGACGGCGGGCTGGTGGCCGGGGCTCATCGGCGACGAGCTGCCGCTCGACACCGGCCGCTGGTTCGTCGTCGCCCCGAACATCCTCGGCGGCTGCCAGGGCACGACCGGGCCGGCCTCGATCGGGCCCGACGGCCGCGAGTACGGCGCGCGCTTCCCGCTCACCACGATCCGCGACCAGGTGCGCGCGCAGGCGCTGCTCGCCGACCATCTCGGCATCGACCGCTTCGCCGCGGTGATCGGCGGCTCGATGGGCGGGATGCACGCGCTCGAGTGGGGCGCGATGCTCCCCGAGCGGGCGGCGCGCCTCGCGGTGCTCTCGGCGCCGGCGGTGATCGACGCGATGACGATCGCGCAGAACACGCTGCAGGCGGATGCGATCCGGCTCGACCCGGCCTGGCAGGAGGGCGACTACTACGACGCCCCCGCCGGCGGCGGCCCCTGGCGCGGCCTCGCGCTCGCGCGCCGGCTCGCGATGCTGAACTACCGGTCGGACCGCGAGCTCGACGACCGCTTCGGCCGCTCGTGGCAGTCGTCGCTCTCGCCGGCGGTCGGCGCGGGCCGCTACGCGGTCGAGTCGTACCTCGACTTCCACGGCAACCGCTTCACGCGCCGCTTCGACGCGAACAGCTACGTGACGCTCACGCAGGCGATGAACTCGCACGACCTCGGCCGCGATCGCGGCGGGGCGGATGCGGTGCTCGCGGAGCTGACGATGCCGACGCTCGTGGTGTCGATCGACACCGACACGCTCTTCCCGCCGGCGACGCAGCACCGCATCGCCCGCTTCGCGCCGGGCTCGATCACCGGCGACGAGGCGCTCGAGATCGCCTCGCCGTTCGGGCACGACGGCTTCCTGCTCGAGATGCGCGCCGTCGGCGACGCGCTGCGGCGCCTCCTCGCCGCCTAGGCGGACGCCCGCCCGCCGCGCCGGAGTCGCTCGAACGACCAGACGAGCAGGGCCGCGACGAGCAGGTTCCGCACGAGCAGCGTGAGCGCGCCGGCCGGCGTCGCCTCGATGATCTGCCAGTAGTACCAGGGGTAGACGAGCTGGGTGAGCGCCGCCGCGCACAGGCCGATGAGCGCGATCGCGCCGAAGCGGCGCCCGTTCGCGAGCATGCCGAGCACGATCGCCGGGCCGAGCCAGACGATGAACTGCGGCGAGCCGACCTTGTTCGCGACGATGAACGCGGCGACGATGCCGAGGGCGAGCGCCGAGATGCGGCCGCCGAGCCCCATCCCCCGCCGCTGCGCGCGCCAGGCGAGCGCGACGAGCGCGAGCACGAGCACGGCCATCAGCGGGGTGAGCAGGGCGGCCGCCGCCGCGGTGCCGGGGCCGGAGATCTGCATCGTGAGGATCTCCTGGTCGAAGGCGACCTCGTAGCCCTCGACGCCGAGCGCGGCGAGCAGCAGGAAGCCGCTCGCGGCGGTCGACTCGACCTGCAGGCCGCGGCCGGTCTGCTCGGTGACGAAGCTCAGCGCGTTCGGCAGCGCCGCGGCGCCGCCGATCGCGACGACGCCGACGAGCACCGCGGCGCAGACCGCGACGGCCGCGCCGACGAGCCGCAGCCGCTGCCGGAGCGCCACGAGCGCGGCGGCGAACAGCGCCGCGGGCCACACCTTGATCCAGGCGCCGAGGGTGAGCAGGGCGCCGGCGAGCGCCGGGCGCGAGCGCAGCCAGAGGATGGCGAGGATCGCGAGCGGCGCGGTGATCGCGTCGATGCGGCCGAAGGCGATCGGGCCGAGCAGCGCGGTGAACGCGAGCCACCACCAGCCGATCGCCCGGCGGCGGGCGGCGCCGGCGCGCTCGCGGCCGCGCAGCGTGAGCCGGCCGAGCGCGAGCAGGTTCAGGGCGAGCACCACGACCATCCAGGCGTTCGCGTAGCGCTCGTGGCCGCCGATGAGGTCGGCGAGCGCCATCGGCACGAGCGCGACGACCGGGTAGACGAACGCGGCGTCGATGCCGGGGATGCGGCCGGCGGCGGCCTCGTCGATCCAGCCGCGGTAGACGCCGGTGACGTCGTTGTACGGCACGGCGGGGTGCCAGGCGGCGATCCAGGCGAAGAGCACGTGGAGGGCGATGAACGCCGTCCACATCGTCCACAGCTCGGCGTCGACCGACCAGCGGCGGGGACGGACGGCGCGGCGGCTCACTTCGCGAGCACCGCGGCGATGACGCCCGGCATCGCCGCGGCGACGTCGCTCGCGAGCACCGGGCCGCCGAGGGGGCCGTGGTCGAGCATCAGCGAGGGCGCGTGCACGCTCGAGGGGGCGACCTCGAGGCCGGCGTTGCGCTGCGAGGCGAGCCAGCCGGCGCGGGCGTGCAGCCAGGCGGCGGCCGCCGCCGAGCGGCCGTGGTGCCGGTCGTCGCCGCGGGCGCGGCGGGCGGCGAGCACGGTGCCGAGGATGCCGGCGAGCACGTCGCCGGTGCCGGCGGTCGCGAGCCACGAGTTCGGCGAGCGCACGTGCAGCCGCTCGTCGCCGTCGACGACGTAGGTGTGCCGGCCCTTGAGCAGCACGGTGCAGCCGAGCAGCCGCGCCGCCTCGGCGGCGGCCTCGCCGGCCGATTCGGCGATCTCGTCGGCGTCGAGCCGCGCGAGCCCGAGCCGGTCGAGCAGCGCCGCGAGCTCGGCGGCGTGCGGGGTGATGACGAGCCGCTCGCAGCCGGGCTCGACGAGGGTGAGGCCGCCGGCGTCGACGACGATCGGCTGGCCGGTCTTCAGCGCCGAGCGGTAGAGGGCGGCGCGCTCGTCGTCGTGGCCGTCGGGGATGCCCGAGCCGATCACGAGCGCGTCGAAGCGGCCGAAGCCGTGCACGACCTCCGGCCGCACCGCGAGCACCGCGTTCGCGGCGCGCTCGGGGCCCGAGTAGCGCACCATGCCGGCGCCGGCGCGGCAGGCCGCCTCGGCGCTGAGCACCGCGGCGCCCGGGTAGGTCGCCGAGCCGGTGGCGAGCAGCACGACGCCGCGCCGGTACTTGTTGTCGCGCTCGGCGGGCGGTTCGAGGCAGCCGCGCACGTCCTGGGCCGAGATGGTGCGCCAGTCGTCGTCGCGGCCGCCGGCGAGCAGCAGCTCGGGGCCCGAGTAGTCGTCGCCGACCGCGTCGGCGTGCTCGCGCTCGCCGAGCTGCGAGAGCGCCTCGGGCGCCGGGTCGTCGGGCGCGGGCACGGAGAGCGACGGCGACTCGGCCGCCGGGGGCTCCGGTGCCGCGGGGTCGGCGGGCGGCTGCGGGTCGCGCTCGTCGTGCATGGCGGTCATCGTAGCGGGATGCGGCGGGCCCGGGGCTACGGCCGGCGGGCGGTGGCGTCGCGCACCTCGCCGACGAGCTCCTCGATGATGTCCTCGAGGAAGAGCACGCCGCGGGTGGTGCCGTCCTTCGCGACGACGCGGGCGACGTGCTTGCCGGTGCGGCGCATCGACGCGAGCGCGTCCTCGAGCTCGGTGTTCTCGTACATCGAGGTGAGCGTGCGGATGCGCTCGGGCGGGATCGGCCGGTCGTAGTCGTCGCCGGCGTCGAGGCCGAGCACGTCCTTGAGGTGCACGAACCCGATCGGCGCGCCGTCCGCATCCGCGACGAGGTAGCGCGAGAAGCCGAACTCGGCCACGGCGCGCTGCAGGTCCTGCGGCGTGGCGGCCGGGGGCAGCACGACGATCTCGTCGATCGCGACCGCGACCTCGCCGACGCGCTTGCTCGTGAACTCGAAGGTGTTCGCGAGCGTGCCCGCCTCGTCCATGAGCACGCCCTCGCGGGTCGACTGCGCGACGATGCCGGCGACCTCGTCGAAGGTGTAGGCGCTCGTCGCCTCGGCCTTCGGGGTGACGCCGACCATGCGGAGGAAGGCGTTCGCGATCTCGTTCATCACCCAGATGATCGGCTTGAACACCTTCGCGACGAACACGAGCGGCGGCGCGAGGAGGAGCACGGCCCGGTCGGGCACCGAGAACGAGATGTTCTTCGGCACCATCTCGCCGAGCACGACGTGGAGGTAGGTGACGACCAGCAGCGCGATCGCGAAGGCGATGCCGTTGATCCACTCGGGCGAGAGCCCGGTGAGCTCGAGCGGCACGGCGAGCAGGTGGTGGATCGCCGGCTCGGAGACGTTGAGGATGATCAGCGAGCAGATCGTGATGCCGAGCTGCGAGGTCGCGAGCATCAGCGTCGCGTGCTCCATCGCGTAGAGCGCGGTCCTCGCGGCCTTCGAGCCCTTGTCGGCGAGCGGCTCGATCGCCGAGCGGCGGGCGGTGATCACCGCGAACTCGGCGCCGACGAAGAAGGCGTTGCCGATCAGCAGCACGACGAGCCAGACGAGGCCCCAGATGTCGTCCATGGTCAGCGGCCCTCCTTCTCGTCGTCGCGCTGCTCGCGGCGCAGCCGCTCCTCGCGCGAGACGTAGTGCTCGTTCGGCACGAAGCGCAGCCGGTCGACGCGGCGGCCGTCGAGCCGCTCGACCTCGAGCAGGCCGACGGGCAGCTCGACGCGGTCGCCGAGCTCGGGGATGCGGCCGAGCGCGTGCATGACGAAGCCGCCGATGGTCTCGTAGGGGCCCGACTCGTCGATCTCGATGTTCAGCCGGTCGCGCAACTCGTCGGGCCGCAGCAGGCCGTCGAAATGGATGCGGTCGCGGCGGCGGATGATCTCGGCGTGGGCAAGGTCGTGCTCGTCGACGAGCTCGCCGACGATCTCCTCGACGAGGTCCTCGAGGGTGGCGATGCCGGCGGTGCCGCCGTACTCGTCGAGCACGACCGACATCTGGTAGCCCTCGCTGCGCAGCTCGCCGAGGAGCAGGTCGAGGGTGATCGTCTCGGGCACGACGAGCGCGTCCTCCTTGATCGCGCCGACCGGCACGGCGGCGCGCCGCTCGCGGGGCACCGCGATCGCGTACTTCACGTGGGCGATGCCGACGATGTCGTCGATGTCGTCGCCGGTGACCGGGAAGCGCGAGTGGCCGGTCGTGCGCGAGAGCTCGATGAGGTCGGCGACCGAGGCGTCGGCGCCGATGACGTTGAGCCGCGGGCGCGGGGTCATCACATCGGCGGCGGTGTGCTCGCTGAAGCGGAGGGTGCGGCTGAGGAGCACCGCCTTGTCGGAGTCGAGCACGCCGACGAGCGCGCTGCGGCGCACGAGGCTCGAGAGCTCCTCGGCGGTGCGGGCGCCCGAGAGCTCCTCCTTCGGCTCGATGCCCATCGCGCGGATCATCGCGTTCGCCGAGCCGTTCAGCGTCGAGATGAACGGCTTGAACACCGTGGTGAACACGTTCTGCACCGGCACGACGATCTTCGCGAGCGTCGCCGGCAGGGCGAGCGCGAAGTTCTTCGGGATGAGCTCGCCGATGATCATCGACGTGGTCGTCGCGATCACCATGGCGATCACCGAGCCGACGGCGCGGATCCAGTCCTCGGGCACGCCGACGGCGAGCAGCCCGTCGCCGAGCAGGTTCGAGATCGCCGGCTCCATCGTGTAGCCGGTGAGCAGCGTCGTCAGCGTGATGCCGAGCTGCGCGCTCGAGAGGTGGGTCGAGGTGTGCTTGAGCGCCGAGATCACCGGGCCGAGGCGGCGCTCGCCGCGGGCCTGCCGGGTCTCCAGATCGTTGCGGTCGAGGTTGACGAGCGTGAATTCGGTGGCGACGAAGACGCCGGTGCCGACGCAGAGCAGCAGCCCCGCCGCGAGGAGTAACCAGTCCATTTCGCCGGAAGTCTACCCGCGGCCGGCTCGGCGCGCGCCCGGTCACCAGGAGACCGGCAGCGCCTTGCCCTCCTCGTAGCCGGCGGCCGACTGCACGCCGACCTTCGCGCGCTCGTGGAACTCGACGAGGTTCTTCGCGCCGGCGTAGGTGCAGCTCGAGCGCACGCCGGTGGTGATCATGTCGAGGAGGTCGTCGAGCGAGGGCCGCTCGGGGTCCATGAGGATCGTCGAGTTCGAGATGCCCTCGGCGAACAGCTGCTTGCGGGCGCGTTCGTAGGCGGGCAGGGCGCCGAAGCGGCCGGCGACGGCGCGCGAGGAGGCCATGCCGAACGACTCCTTGTAGCGGCGGCCGCGCTCGTCGACGTGGATGCGGCCGGGCGCCTCGACGGTGCCGGCGAACCACGAGCCGATCATCACCGCCGAGCCGCCGGCGGCGAGCGCGAGGGCGACGTCGCGGGGGTAGCGCACTCCCCCGTCGGCCCAGACGCGGGCGTCGTGGTTCGCGGCGGTCTCGGCGCACTCGAGCACCGCCGAGAACTGCGGCCGGCCGACGGCGGTCATCATGCGGGTGGTGCACATCGCGCCGGGGCCGACGCCGACCTTCACGATGTGCGCGCCGGCGCGCACGAGGTCGCGGGTGCCCGACGACGACACGACGTTGCCGGCGACGATCGGGGCGCCGAGGCCGGCCTCGTGCACGGCCTCGACGGCGCGGTGCATCGCGCCCTGGTGGCCGTGGGCGGTGTCGAGCACGAGCACGTCGGCGCCGGCCTCGCGCAGCTCGCGGGCGCGGCCGACGACGTCGCCGTTGATGCCGACGGCGACGGCGACGCGCAGCCGGCCCTCGTCGTCGACCGCCGGCCGGTAGAGGGTCGAGCGCAGCGCATCCCGCTGCGCGAGGCCGGCGATGAGCCGGCCGTCGCGCTCGACGGCGACGAAGCCGCCGTCGACGTCCTCGAGGCGGTCGAAGGCGGCGCGGGCGTCGGCGACCTCCGCGTGGTCGACGACGGGGGCGGCGAGGTGCCCGAGGTCGCCGAGGCGGGCGTCGCCGGGCATCCGGTCGAGCTCGAGCGCCTCGAACACGTAGTCGGCGCCGTGGGCGCCGCCGACGGCGATCGCGGTGCCGGCGACCGGCGGCACGACCTCGAGCGCCTCGGCGACGGTCGTCGCGCCGTCGAACTCGAACGGCGCGGGCAGCGTCGCCTCGCGCGCCTTCACCCAGCGCACCGCGGCGACGGCGTCGTCGCGGTCGAGGTCCTGCGGCAGCACGGCGAGGCCGCCGCGGCGCGCGAGGGCGGCGGCCATGCGGCGGCCGCTCACCGCGTTCATGTTGCTCGCGACCAGCGGGATCGTCATGCCGGTGCGGTCGTCGGTGGCGAGATCGACGCCGAGGCGGGAGCCGACCTCCGAGCGCGAGGGCACGAGGAACACATCGGAGTACGTGAGGTCGTACTGGGGCTGGGCACCGTAGAACTGCATGCCCTCAGGGTACGAGGCGGCGGCCGCGGCCGGATGCGGCGGGAATTCCCGGAGGTCGCGCCGATTCCCCCGGATCCCGCCAGCAATTCCCGTTAGGCTGTTCGGTTAGTCCGACCGGTTCATCCCCATCACCGGTCGCATCCGGCCAACCAACGCAGAAAAGGCGGCGATTCCCGAGTGTCGACCCCAACCTCAGGTTCGGAAACCCCAACCGTGCCCGACTTCGGCGCGAACGACTGGCTCGTCGCCGAGATGTACGGCAAGTTCCGCGAGGACCGCAGCAGCGTCGACGAGGCCTGGTGGCCCACGATGGAGCGCTACGGCAAGGAGCTCGCGCGGTCGACGAAGTCCGCGCTCGCGAAGGCGCCCGCCGGCGACGACGCCGAGGCGCCCCCGTCGTCGGGCTCGGCCGCGGGCCAGAGCCCCTCGACCGCGAAGGCCGACGCCCCGGCGCCGGCGCCGAAGGCCGCCTCGAAGTCGAGCGGCGCGAAGCCCTCGGGCTCGAAGGCCGCGAAGACCACCGCCCGCCCGGCCCGCTCGCAGCCGGTGCCCGCCGAGGCCCCGAAGGGCGTCAGCGACGCGGCCCCCGAGGGCGAGCCGATCGTCCAGCCGCTGCGCGGCATGGCCGGCGCCATCGCGAAGAACATGGATGCGTCGCTCGAGATCCCGACGGCGACGAGCTACCGCGAGATCCCCGCGAAGCTGATGATCGACAACCGCATCGTCATCAACAACCACCTGCGCCGCACCCGCGGCGGCAAGGTCTCGTTCACGCACCTGCTCGGCTACGCGATCGTGCAGGCGCTGAAGATGTTCCCGAGCCAGAACGTCTACTACGACATCGTCGACGGCAAGCCCTCGATGGTCACCCCCGCGCACATCAACCTCGGCATCGCCATCGACGTCGAGAACAAGGACGGCTCGCGCGGCCTCGTGGTGCCGAGCATCAAGCAGGCCGAGCGGATGAACTTCCGCGAGTTCGTCGAGGCGTACGAGACGCTCATCAAGAAGGGCCGCACCGGCGGCCTCACCGCGGCCGACCACATGGGCGCGACCATCTCGCTGACGAACCCCGGCGGCATCGGCACCGTGCAGTCGTCGCCGCGGCTCACCAAGGGCCAGGGCGCGATCATCGGCGCCGGCGCGCTCGACTACCCCGCCGCCTTCCAGGGCATGGCGCAGGAGACGCTGAACGACCTCGCGGTCTCGAAGCGCATCACGGTGTCGTCGACGTACGACCACCGCGTCATCCAGGGCGCCGGCTCGGGCGAGTTCCTGAAGATCGTCGGCGAGCTGCTCGTCGGCGGCCACGACTTCTACCAGAAGGTCTTCGCCGACCTGCGCATCCCCTACCGCCCGATCAAGTGGTCGAAGGACGTGCACGTCGACCTCGCCGCCGCGGTGAACAAGACCGCGCGCGTGCAGCAGGTCATCAACATGTACCGGGTGCGCGGCCACATGATGGCCGACATCGACCCGCTCGAATACGTGCAGCGCAC
>JAAYAS010000368.1 GCA_012719255.1 Microbacteriaceae bacterium
CCGGAAGGGACACTTGCCGCCGGAAGGGACACTTGCCGCCGGAAGGGACACTTGCCGCCGGAAGGGACACTCGTCGCCGGAAGGGACACTTGCCGCCGGAAGGGACACTCGTCGCCGGAAGGGGCGCGTGTCGCCAAGCGGGTCAGCTGCACGCACGAGGGTCAGTTGCCGGCGCGCGGGCCGGACGCGGCCGAGCCGGAGCCGCAGCGCATCTCGTCAGGCGTCGGCTCCAGCGCCGAACAGGTGGCTCCACCCCTTCGGCGGCGCGATGCTCAGCGGCTCGACCTTCCACGTGCCGATCGGCGACGAGGCCTTCGCAGCACGCCGCCAATCGCCGCGGAGCTGCTCGAGCAACCGCCCCTCGCCCGAGAGCGTCTGCCAGACGCCTCGTGAGACGAACCATCCGGCATCGATCAGGCCGCGCTCCCGCTGCTTCTCCCGCATCACGATGTCGGCGGCCTTCTTGCCGTCCGCGACCGGCGCGCCGTACTTCACCCTGCCGTCGAACTCGAGGATCAGCCCGCACTCCGGCCACGCGAAGTCGACGCGGCCGATGAATCGCCCCTGCTCGTCGTAGACCGACACCTGCAGCAGCGGCGGCGGCATCCCCGCCTCGATGATCAGCGCGCGGCACCACGATTCGGCGAAGCTCTCCGACCGCGGCGACGCGTGCTCGGCGAGCCAGCGGAAGATCCGGCTGTGACGGCCCTTCATCGGCAGCAGCTTCGGGTCGAACCCCTGCCGCATCGCGGCATCGGCGACGGCGAGCATCTCGTGCGGCTCGAGGTACTCGGCGAGGTCGCGCACCGTGCGCTCGAGCGTCGTCACCCGCATCCCGTGCATGCGCATCACCTCGTCGTCGCGCAGCCTCGATAGGCGCACCACGACCCCCGCGGTCACGGTGCCCCGCGTCGGACGGGCCAGCATCACGCCGCCGGCGAGCCGGTGGTCGAGCAGCGGCAGACCGTGGAGATTCGCGGCGCTGACGCCGCTGACCACGCCGCTGCTCGCGTGCGCGACCCCGTAGGTGCGCGCCGCGTGGTCGGTCTCGGCCGACACCTTCTCGGGCTCGAGCCCTTCGAGGTCGAGGTAGGCGCCGCGGTGCAGCCGGCGCACTCCCCCGCCCTTGACCGCACGGCGTATGCGGTGCGGAGCATGATCGATCGACGTGGATGCGACGGTCAGCAGGATCTTCACGCGGGCAGTGAAGCGCACGCTCGCGTCGCGCGCCGCGGAGCGAAGGCCGAACTGTGGATGAACCGCCGTCCACAAGTGCACCGCACGCACCGGACGGCGTCCGATTCCGCTCCGCGGACCCCTCTGCCCCCGACCCCATAGCGCTCCACCCAGGCCGTGCTCGACCCCGCACCCCATCCGATCCGCCCCGGACGTCCCCGGCGCCGCCCAGCACCCCGGCCCCACATACCTGCGGAATGTGCCCCTCTCGGCGACAAGTGACCCTGGCACTTCAGGGTCACTTGTCCGCCAGAGCATCAAATGTCGCTGGCAGGGTCACATGCCGCGGGTATGCGGGATGCGCGCGGGGCTGCACAGCGCGGCCCCCGGAGCCCGACGCCCGAAGCTCAGCACCCAATACCCAGCACCAGCGCCAAGCGCCAAGCACCCGGCGCCCAGCACCCAGCACCCAGCCCCCAGCCCCCGGCGCCCGCCGCCTAGCGGCCGGACAGCGCCGGCGCGACGAAGCGGTGGTCGAGCCAGGCGAGCAGCTCGCGCACGGTGACGGCGCGGTCGAGCTCGTTGTAGACCTCGTGGCGGGCCTCGGGGTAGAGGCGGAAGCCGACGTCCTGCATCCGCGAGATCCACCGGTACGCCCAGGCGAGGGCGCGCGGGCTGCGGCCGTTGAAGCCGAGCGGGTCGTGGTCGCCGGTGAGCACGAGCACCGGCACGCGCGCGGCCCGGCCGAAGCGCGGCAGCGGCGGCAGCGAGAGCAGCTGCAGCGCGCCCCAGATCGACCACACCGACGAGTCGGCGATGTCGAAGCCGTACTTGTCGTCGATCATCCGCTGCACCTCGTCGACGTCGCGCGAGAGCCAGCTCATGCCGTGGCCGTCGCCGGCCCACTCGCGGTTGTAGTCGCCGGGATTGATGAAGCCGGGCAGCGCGAGCGCGGTGCCCGACCACACGACCGCGTCGAACAGCAGCGGCTCGTCGCGCAGCAGCTGCTGGCCGAGCAGCGACCCCCACGAGTGGCCGAGCTCGACGAACGGCAGCTCGGGGTGGCGGCCGCGGCCCCAGCGCACGACCTCGCGCACCTGCCGCCGGGCGGCGGGGATGCCGCCGGGGCCGAGCTGCCCGAGCCCGTAGGCGGCGACGCCGGTGCGGCCGTGGCCGAGGTGGTCGTCGGCGATCACCGCGTAGCCGGCGGCGACGAGCTCGCGGATGAGCGGCTGGTAGCGGCGGGCGTGCTCGCCGGCGCCGTGCGAGATGTGGATGAGGGCGTGCGGGCGCATCCCCTCGGGCAGCTCGGGGAGCCACTCGTAGATGTGCACGTCGACGCCCTCGAAGGGCAGCAGGTGCTCGGTCCAGTCGACCTCGAAGCCGTCGTCCGAGGTGTCCATGCCGGGCGTGTAGAACCGGTCGGCGACCGCCATCAGGCCTCCAGCACGGTGGTCACGCGGTCGATGCGCTCGATCGCGGCGACGCCGGCGGCGAGCCCCCGCAGCGGCGCGAGATCGGCCGCATCCCGGGCCCGGCCGAGGCGCACGTGCCCGGCGCCGACCTCCTCGCCCGTGCCGAGGTCGACGCCGCGCCAGGCGCCGTTCCAGCACTCGAACCAGTGCACCGGGGCGCCGTCGACCTCGGCGCCGGGCTCGGCGTCGAGCGGATGCCGGTAGCCGACGACGAGCCGCGCGGGCACGCCGGCGCGGCGCAGCGAGCCGATCGCGGCGTGGGCGTCGGATGCGGCGGTCGCGATCTCGCCGGCGGCCTCGAGGATCGGCGCGCCGAGCCCCTTCGCGCGCAGCGCGAGGTCGACGAGCGCCTCGTCGGCGACGGCGTGCTCGCTCGGCGCCGCCTGCTCGAGGAGCCCGACGCGGCTCGGCACCGCGGCGAGCACCGCATCCCAGTCGAGCGAGGCGGGCGGCCGCGAGCGCGGCGCGACGTCGACGAGCGACTCGGCGACGACGCGCGCCTCGCGGTGCGGGCGGTGGAGGTCGAAGACGACGACGCGGGTGCCCCAGTAGTCGGTGTACTGCTGGGTGGGCGCGGCGGGGTCGAGCTCGAGGCTCGACTGCAGCACGAACTGGCCCTGGCCCGAGGCCGGCACGAGCCGCGCCTCGTAGTGGGCGGCGGGGGCGGCGGCGTCGTCCGGGTAGCGGGCGACGGCGGTGTGCTGGATGCGGATGCGACTCATGCGCGCTCCTCCTCGCTCGCGTCGGCGGCGGGCCCGGCGGCGGCCCCGACGGCCGGCACCGGCGTCGCCGCCCACATCGTCGCCCCCGAGGCGGGGAAGTACTGGCGGTGCACGGCCTCGCTCGCCGAGCGGATGGCGCGCTGCACCTCGCCCATGCGGTCGCCGAGCTCGTCGAGCGTCTCGTCGATCGGCCGGTAGTCGAGCTCGGCGGCGGTGCGGCCGAGCAGCCGCAGCGCGACGCCGGTGTGGGTGTCGCGGTCGCGGCCGTCGAGGCCCGGGTGCAGGGCGCGCAGGCTGTCGCGGGCGCCCTTCAGCGCGAACGCGATCGAGCGCGGCAGCCGCACGTCGAGCAGCAGGAACTCGGCCGCGCCGCGCGCCGAGGGCATCCCCCGGTAGGCGCGCAGGTACGCCTCGTAGGCGCCGCACGAGCGGAGGATCGTCGTCCACGAGGCGCCCGAGCCGTCGGTGAGGTCGCGGGTGGCGAGCAGCCGCGCGGTCATGTCGGCGCGCTCGAGCATCCGCCCGAGCTGCAGGAACCGGGCGGCGTCGTCCTGCGCGAGCACCGCATCCACGATGCCGCCGGCGAGGGCGGCGCGCTCGCGCACCCACGCGAACAGCTCGTGGGCGCGCTCCTGCCGCACGGTGTACGGCATCCGCGTGTAGGTGGTGTTCAGGCACTCCCACAGCTCGGTCGAGACGATCTCGCGCACGCGGCGGGCGTTCTCGCGGGCGGCCGACACCGAGTGGGCGATCGAGCCGAGCCGGCGGCGGTCGACGGTCATCACCCGCAGCACGTCGGCGCGGGTGAGCTCGCGGTCGGGTTGCTCGTCGGCGGCGCCCATCACGCTGAGCAGCGACCGGCAGGCGGTCGCCTCGTCGACCCAGGGGTCCTCGAGCAGCAGCTGCAGGTGCACGTCGAGGATGCGCGCGGTCATGTCGGCGCGCTCGTTGTAGCGGCCGATCCAGAACAGCGATTCGGCGATGCGGCTCAGCACGGCGCGCCTCCCTCGGCGTCGACGCCGGCGGCGCGCTGCGCCTGCACCGGCGCGGCGGCCGCGTCGGCCGCGAGCGGGTCGGATGCGCGGGGCTCGTCGGCCGGGTCGCCGGCGAGCTCCTCGGCGGCGTGGTCGGTCTGGCGGTCGAGCAGCTCCTCGACGCCCTGCGGCTCGGCCTCGGCGCCGGGCGCGCCGGCGGGCGCGGCGCGGCGGGTCACGACCCAGGTGTCCTTCGAGCCGCCGCCCTGCGACGAGTTGACGACGAGCTTGCCCTCGGGGAGCGCCACGCGGGTGAGGCCGCCGGGCAGCACCCACACGTCGCTGCCGTCGTTGACGGCGAAGGGCCGCAGGTCGGTGTGGCGGGGGCGCACGCCGTCGTCGACGAGCGTCGGGATCGTCGACAGCTGCATCACCGGCTGCGCGATCCAGCCGCGCGGGTCGGCGAGCAGCCGCACGCGCATCGCCTCGATCTCGTCGCGGTCGGCGGCGGGGCCGATCATGATGCCCTTGCCGCCCGAGCCGTCGACCGGCTTCACGACGAGCTCGTCGAGCCGGTCGAGCACCTCGGCGAGCGCCTCCGGCTCCTCGAGCCGCCAGGTGTCGACGTTCTTGAGGATCGGCTCCTCGCCGAGGTAGTAGCGGGTGAGCTCGGGCACGTAGGTGTAGACGAGCTTGTCGTCGGCGACGCCGTTGCCGACCGCGTTCGCGAGGGTGACGTTGCCGAGCTTCGCGGCGCTCATCAGCCCCGCGCATCCGAGCAGCGAATCGGGGCGGAAGTGCATCGGGTCGAGGTAGTCGTCGTCGACGCGCCGGTAGATCACGTCGACGCGCTCGGGGCCGTCGGTGGTGCGCATGTAGACGCGGCCGGCCTGCACGACGAGGTCGCTCGACTCGACGAGCTCGACGCCCATGAGGCGGGCGAGCAGCGTGTGCTCGTAGTAGGCCGAGTTGTAGACGCCCGGGGTGAGCACGACGACGTTCGGCTCCTCGACGCCGTCGGGGGCAGCCGCGCGGAGGGCGGCGAGCAGCCGCGCCGGATAGTCGGCGACGGGGCGCACGCGCATCCGGGTGAACAGCTCGGGCAGGGTCTGGGCCATCGCGCGGCGGTTCGAGATGACGTAGCTCACGCCCGAGGGGATGCGGACGTTGTCCTCGAGCACCCGCAGCTCGCCGTGCTCGTCGCGGATGAGGTCGACGCCGGCGACCTGGATGCGCACGCCGTTCGGCGGCCGCACGCCCTTCGCGACGCGGTGGAAGTGCGCCGAGGTGGCGATGAGGTGCGCGGGGAGCACGCCGTCGGCGACGGCGCGCTGGGCGCCGTAGACGTCGTCGAGGAGCGCCTCGAGCACGCGCACGCGCTGCTGCACGCCGGCCTCGATGCCGGTCCACTCGGCGTCGTCGATGACGCGGGGCACGACGTCGAGCGGGAACGCGCGCTCCTCGCCGGCGAAGTCGAACGTGACGCCCTGCGCGAGGTACGACTCGGCGAGCTGCTCGGAGCGGTGGCGGATCTGCTCGTGCGTGAGGTCGGCGAGCGCCGCGTGCAGGTCGGCGTAGGGAGCGCGCGCGGCGAGCGGA
>JAAYAS010000369.1 GCA_012719255.1 Microbacteriaceae bacterium
CAGCAGCTCGCGGCCGTCGGCGAGCTGCCGGCCCCAGTCGGCGGCGCGGGGCGGCACGCCGACGCCGAGGAACGAGAGCCCCGAGAACGACACGAGCGCGAAGGCGATGTTGAGCATGGTGTTGGTGATGATCAGCGGCACGACGTTCGGCAGCAGGTGCCGGAACATGATGCGCCCGCGCGGCAGTCCGAGCATCTGCGTCGCCTCGATGTAGGGACGGGTCGTCTGGTCGAGCACCCCGGCGCGCACGATGCGGATGTCGGAGGGCGAGAACAGCACGATGAGCAGCAGCACGGTCGTCCAGTAGCCGGCGCCGAGCAGTCCCGCTACGACGAGCGCCATCAGCATCACCGGCAGCGCGAACAGCAGGTCGGTGACCCGACCGACGACGAGATCGACCCAGCCGCGCTCGTAGCCGGCCAGGGTGCCGAGGACGATGCCGATGAGCATCGAGCCGAGCGCGACGACGACGGGCCCGGCGAGGGCCGAGGCGGCGCCGGCGATGGTGAGGGCGAGCACGTCGCGGCCCATGATGTCGGTGCCGAGCGCGTGGTCGAGCACGCCCGGCGGCAGGCCGACGGCGAGCACGTCGCCCTTGGTCGCGTCGGGTGCGAGCCATCCGCCGATCAGGGCGAGGACGGCGGCGGCCGCGAGCACGACGATGCTGATCGCGACGAGCACCGGCGCCCGCCGGCGGGGTCGGCGCGCGGGGCGGACGGGGGCGGTGGCGACGGAGGTCATGCGGCCGCCTCCCGGTGCCGCATCCGGGCGTCGAGGAGGTAGTAGCTGAGATCGGCGAGCAGCGCGATCACGGCGATGAGCGCGGCGACGAGCAGGGTCACCGCCTGCACGACGGGGATGTCCTTGAAGAGCACCGAGTCCTGCAGCAGCTTGCCGAGGCCCGGCAGCGCGAAGATCGTCTCGGCGAGGAGCGTGCCGCCGACGAGGAAGGTGAGCACGAGGCTCGCCGCGGTGACGATGGGGATCGCCGCGTTGCGCAGCGCGACGCGGGTCACGCGCCGCTCGCCGATGCCGCGGGCGCGCAGCGCGGTGACGTAGTCGCCCGTGAGCTCGGTGAGCATCGCGGTGCGCGTGAGCTTGAGGAGGATCGCGCCCAGGCCGATGGCGAGCGAGACGGCCGGCAGCACCAGGTGCCAAAGCATCGATCCGAAGCCCGAGCCGGCCCCGTAGACGGGGAAGATCGGCAGGTAGTAGGCGAAGGCGTAGAGCAGCAGCACGCCGACGGCGAAGGTCGGGGCCGAGATCCCGACGATGCCGAGGCCGGTGACGATGCGGTCGACCGCGCCGCCGGGGTGGAGCGCGGCGCGCACGCCGAGCGGCACGGCGACGATCGCGGCGAGCGCGAACGCCATCGCGCAGAGCCAGAAGGTCACCCCGAGCCGCTGCCCGATCGCATCGGCGACGGGGATCTGCAGCCGGATGGAGGTGCCGAAGTCGCCGGTGACCGCGCCGCCGAGCCAACGGGCGTACTGCACGAGGAAGGGATCGTCGAGGTGGTAGCGGGCGCGGATCGCGGCGACCGCGTCGGGGCTCGCCTGGCGGTTGCCGAGCAGCGTCTTGACGAGGTCGCCGGGTGCGAGGTGCATCAGCGCGAACACGAGCAGCGAGAGCACGAGCAGCACTGCGAGCATCCCCGCGAGGCGCAGCAGCACGAAGCGCAGCAGCACGCGGCGCAGCGATCGGCCGCCGCCGACGCGCCCCGGGCGCGCCCCGCCGCCGTCGCGCTCGGCGCGCGACGGCAGCGGGGTGCGGGCGGCGTCGGTCACGGCTCGGCGCGGTAGAGCTGCGTCGGCCAGTTGCCGACGAAGGTGTACGCCGACAGGCCGTGCACGCCGAGGTCGTTCTTGAACGCGGTCGCCGACTGGCCCCACCACAGCGGCACGTGCACCGCCTCGGCCGCCTGCAGCGTCTCGGCCTCGATGAGCAGGTCGACGCGCGCCTGCAGGTCGGTCTCGGCGTTCGACTGCGCGAGCAGGTCCATCACGGCCTGGTTCTCGTGGCCGGTGAAGTTCTCGGGGCCGAGCAGGTAGCTCGGGATCTCGGCGGGGTCGCCGAGCGTCGAGAAGTACCACATGAAGCCGAGGCCGTAGCCCGACGAGACGTCGATCGACGCGAGCCACTCCTCGATCGGCACCTCGCGCACATCGAGGGCGATGCCGATCTCGGCGAGGTTCTCGGCCATCGCCTGCGCGGCCCGGCCGAGGTGCGGGCCGGTGTTCGGCACGAGCATCTCGGTGGTGAAGCCGTCGGGGTGCTCGGAGGCGGCGAGCGCCTCGCGGGCCTTGTCGAGGTCGAACTCCCACTGCGGGATGCCGCCGAGCTCGGCGCGCGCCGCGTCGCCGTCGTAGGCGCCGCCCATCGACTCGGGCGTCATGATCGCGGTCGCGACCTCGCCGTGGCCGCGCAGCAGGCCCTCGACGATCGACTCGCGGTCGATCGAGTGGGCGATCGCCTCGCGCACCTTCTGGTCGTCGAACGGGGCGAGGGTGGTGTTGAAGTAGAGGCCGACGTAGCTGAGGTCGTTCGTGTACTCGACGCGCATGTCGTCGAGCTGCTCCCACTGCTGGCTCTGCTGCAGGGGCACGTTGAACGCGAGGTCGACGTCGCCCGAGCGGGCGGCGAGCAGGCGCGTCGACTCGTCGGGGATGAACTTCACGGTGAGCTTCTCGGCCTTCGGCAGCTCGCCCCACCAGCTGTCGACCCGCTCGTAGCTGATGTGCGAGTCGGGCACGAACTCGGTGACCCGGTAGGGGCCGGTGCCGAGCACGAGCGCGCTCGAGGTGCCGATCGCGCCGTCGTGCTCCTCCCAGAACGCCTGCGAGGTGATGAACGCGGCGCCGGCGTTCGACATGTTCTTCGCGAACGCGGCGTCGGGGGCGCCGAGGGTGATCGTCACCTCGCGCTCGGCGGTCTTCTCGATGGTGTCGACGCCCATGAGGTAGTACGCGAGGCCGGGCGACTTCTCCGCGTCCTGCGCCATCTGCAGGCTGAACACGACGTCGTCGGCGGTCACCTCGGTGCCGTCCTGGAACTTCGCGCCGTCGCGGATCTGATAGACGTACGTGACGTCGTCGGTCTGCTCCCACGACTCGGCGAGCGCGGGCTGCAGCTGGCCCTCGGCGTCGAGGGTCACGAGGCCCTCCTGCGAGATCGCGGCGAGGTAGTAGTTGAGGATGCCGGCCTCCTGGCCGACGTAGAGGCTCGAGACCGAGCCGGGCAGGGCCACGGTGAGCTCGGCGATCTCCTCGCCGGTGTCGGGGCCGGCGCCGCCGGTGCTCGTGTCGCCGCCGGGGCCGGCGGCGGGCGCGCACGCGGTGAGCGCGAGCGCCGTCGCGAGCGCCGCGGCGCCGAGGCGCAGTGGTCTGGGGATGAGGTCGAGGGGCATGTCGGGGCTCCTGTCGGTGGTGGGCGGAGTGCCGTCGGTCGGGGGCGGGGATGCG
>JAAYAS010000370.1 GCA_012719255.1 Microbacteriaceae bacterium
ATGCGGCGGCGGGGCCGCGCGGGCGCGCTACGGCGCGTGCACGCGCTGCTGCGCGGCGACGAGGCCGTCGGCGACGATGAGCTCGACGGCGTCGGCGGCCTCCTCGAGGAGCACGCCGAGGTTGTCGCGCTCGGCGGCCGCGAACGGCTTGAGCACGTAGTCGGCCGGGTCCTGCCGGCCGGGCGGGCGGCCGATGCCGACGCGCACGCGCAGGTAGTCGGGGCCGATCGCCGACGAGATGTCGCGCAGGCCGTTGTGGCCGCCGTGGCCGCCGCCCTGCTTGAGCTTCAGCGAGTCGAAGGGCAGGTCGAGCTCGTCGTGGACGACGATCACCCGCTCGGTCGGCACGCCGTGGTACTGGGCGAGCTGCGAGACCGGCCCGCCCGAGGTGTTCATGTAGCCGTTCGACTTCGCGAGCACGAGCTTCGGCCCGCCGGGCACGGCCCGGCCCTCGGCGACGACGGCGCTCGCGCGCGGATGGCGGCGGAACTTCTCCCCCATCCGCGCGGCGAGCGCGTCGACGACCATCTGCCCGACGTTGTGGCGGGTCGCCGCGTACCGGTCGCCGGGGTTCCCGAGACCGACGACCAGCCACGCGTCAGCAGCCATGGTGCGGTACTACTCCGCGTCCTCGGCGGGCGCCTCGGCGGCGTCCTCGCCGTCCTCGTCCTCCTCGACGGCCTGCGGCTCGCTGACGGTCGCGATGACGATCTCGACGTCCTCGTCGACGAGCTTGGTGCCCTTGGGCAGCTCGACCTCGGTGGCGAGGATGGTGGTCTCCTGCAGGCCCTCGACGCTCACCTCGATGCTCTCGGGGATGTGGGTCGCCTCGGCCGACACGAGGATGCTGTTCGCGTCCTGCAGCACGATGTAGCCCGAGAAGGGCTCGCCGGTGATGACGATCGGCACCTCGACCTCGACGCGCTCGCCCTTCTTCACGATGAGGAGGTCGACGTGCTCGATGATCTGGCGGACCGGGTCGCGCTGCACGTCCTTGACGAGCGCGAGCTGCTCCTCGCCGCCATCGATGTTGAGCTCGAGCAGGGCGTTCGCCTTGCGGAGCAGCAGCATCGTCTTGTGGCCGGGCAGCGTGAGGTGCTGCGGGTCGGTGCCGTGGCCGTAGAGGACGGCGGGGATGCGGTCGTTCGCGCGGATCTTGCGCGCCGCGCCCTTGCCGAACGAGGTGCGGACGTCGACGTCGAGCTTGTTGTCGAGCTCGGGCTTGGGCTCCTTGGCCATGTGCTTTCCTTTCGAGATGCGGCGCACGACGCGCGCACGCCCCGAATGGGACCTGCCCGACCGCGTCGATCACGGGCTGCTGGGGCCCCTCGCCGAAGTACAACAGGCGAGTCTACACGGATGCGCGCCCGATCACATCCGGTGGGTCGCGCGGACGATCCGCAGCGCCCGGCGGTAGCCGCCGCGGCGCGCGAAATGGGCGCCGATGCCGACGCCGACGAGCAGCACGCCGATGAGCACGAGCGCGCCGGGCTCGCCGAGCCCCATCGCCGCGCTGAGGGCGTAGGCCCGATCGGCCGCGAACCAGATCACGATGCCGCCGACGATCGCGAGCGCACCGGCGACGGCGGGTCCGAGCCCCGACAGCCCCGCGCAGAGGCCGATGACGAGCAGCAGCGCCGCCACCATCGCGATGAGCACCGGCGCCATGAGATCCAGGCGGTCGAACACGGTCCCGAGCGCCTGGACCGCGACCGATTGGAAGTAGTTCACGAGGCGCAGGTCCCACACGAGCCAGATGATCGGCGCGATCGCGAGCACCGAGAGCACGAGGCTGAGCACGCGCGCCCACGGCCGGGGCCCGGGCGACTCGTGCTCGAGCCGGGCGAGCGCATCCGCCGCCGGCTGCCCCGACCAGCCCGGCCGCAGATCGCGGTCGACCGGCGCGGCGCGCGGCGCCTCCTCGTAGCGCGGCGCCTCCTGGTAGCGCGGCGCCTCGTCGTACCGCGGCGCGGCGTCGGAGCGGACCGGGCGGGCGACCTCGATCTCGTCGGTGCGCTGCTGCGGCGCTCCGCCGTCGCCCGCCGTCGCGCCGCCGGCCGCGGGCTCGCGCGCCGGCTCGAAGCGCTGCGTCGGCTCGTCGAACGACGTCCACTCGCCGCGGTCGTAGGCGCGCGTGGGCTCGTACTCGCCGTCGCGCTCGCGCTGATCGTGCATGCTGCTGCTCCCCCGTCCGTCGCGGCCGTGCTCGGCCCCGTTGCCGTCGAGGGTACCGAGCGCCTCCGACACCGCTCCGCGCACGCGCGGGCGCGCCGGCGCGCAACGGCGATAATGGGACCGCATCCGCCGCATCCGGGCCCCGCCCGCACCGCCGATCCGAAAGGCCGAAGATGACCGACACCCCCGCCTCGCCCGCCGCCAACATCGGAGTCGTCGGCCTCGCCGTCATGGGCTCGAACCTCGCCCGCAACCTCGCCTCGCGCGAGGGCAACACCGTCGCGGTCTACAACCGCTCGGCGGCGCGCACCGAGGCGCTCGTCGCCGCCCACCCCGAGGCGGGCTTCGTGCCGGCGACGACGATGGCCGAGTTCGCGGCCTCGCTGCAGCGGCCGCGCACGGCGATCATCATGGTGCAGGCCGGCGCCGGCACCGATGCGGTCATCGACCAGCTCTGCGAGGCGTTCGAGCCGGGCGACATCATCGTCGACGGCGGCAACGCCCTCTACACCGACACCATCCGCCGCGAGGCCGCGGTGCGCGCGAAGGGCCTCCACTTCGTCGGCGCCGGCATCTCCGGCGGCGAAGAGGGCGCGCTGCACGGCCCGTCGATCATGCCGGGCGGCCCGGCCGAGTCGTACGAGACCCTCGGCCCGATCCTCGAGTCGATCGCGGCCCGCGCCCCCGAGGACGGCACCCCCTGCGTCACCCACGTCGGCACCGACGGCGCCGGCCACTTCGTGAAGATGGTGCACAACGGCATCGAGTACGCCGACATGCAGCTCATCGCCGAGGCCTACGACCTGCTCCGCTACGTCGGCGGCATGCGGCCGGCCGAGATCGCCGAGGTGTTCGCCGAGTGGAACCGCGGCGACCTCGAGTCGTACCTCATCGAGATCACCGCCGAGGTGCTCCGGCACGTCGACGCCGCGACCGGCGAGCCCTTCGTCGACGTCGTCGTCGACCGCGCCGGCATGAAGGGCACCGGCACCTGGACCGTGCAGACCGCGCTCTCGCTCGGCGTGCCGGTCTCGGGCATCGCCGAGGCCGTGTTCGCCCGCGGCGTGTCGGGCCGCGGCCCGCAGCGCGAGGCGGTGCGGGCGACGATCGCCGACCGTCCGCAGCCCGCTCCGGTGCCCGAGACGTTCGTCGAGGACGTGCGCCGCGCGCTCTACTCGTCGAAGGTGATCGCCTACGCGCAGGGCTTCGACCTCATCCTCGCCGGCGCCGCCGAGTACGGCTGGGCGATCGACCCGGGCGCGGTGGCGAAGATCTGGCGCGCCGGCTGCATCATCCGCGCCCGCTTCCTCAACCGCATCGCCGAGGCCTACGACCGCGATCCGGCGCTCTCGTCGCTCATCGCCGACGAGTACTTCGCCGGGGAGGTCGCGCAGGGCGTCGAGTCGTGGCGCCGCATCGTCGCCACCGCCGCGCTGTCGGGCGTGCCCGCGCCGGTGTTCGGCGCCTCGCTCGCCTACTACGACTCGCTCGCGAGCGAGCGGCTCTCAGCCGCCCTGGTGCAGGGTCAGCGAGACTTCTTCGGCGCGCACACCTACGGGCGCGTCGACCGCCCCGGCGCGTTCCACACCGATTGGTCGGGGGGCCGCGACGAAGTGGAGATCGTCTGATGCACGAGCGCACGAACCCCGATGCACCAGGCTTCGAGCACAGCGGCGCCGACCGCCGCGAGTACGAGCGGCAGGCGGCGACCGCGCCGCCGTCGGTCGAGCCGAGCGCCGCGGCCATCGAGCTCGCGAACCGCCTGTTCGACTTCGCCCGCACCGGCGCCGAGGCCGAGCTCGCCGCCTACCTCGACGCCGGCGCGCCGCTGATGATGCGCAACGCCGCCGGCGACACCTTCCTCACCCTCGCCGCCTACCACCAGCAGCCCGGCACGGTGCGGATGCTGCTCGAGCGCGGCGCCGACCTCGAGGCCGCGAACGACCGCGGTCAGCGCGCGCTCACCTGCGCCGTGTTCAAGCAGGACGCCGAGAGCACCCGGCTGCTGCTCGACGCCGGCGCCGACCCGGATGCGGGCGAGCCGACGGCGCGCGCGACGGCGCAGATGTTCGGCTGGGCCGAGTTCGCGCAGCTGCTCGCGGAGCGCGAGCCGCGCTA
>JAAYAS010000371.1 GCA_012719255.1 Microbacteriaceae bacterium
CGTCGAGCGATTCTGTCTCGATGACGAGGAAGTACGGCGTTCGTACCGCCTCGGTGCCTCACCGGGTTCCGAGCCCCGGGCGACCGGAGAGCGACGGATGCGAACGTGCAACAGCGCCCTACTCTACCCGACGCGCTTCGGCTGAGTCAACCGCTCGCGCCGGCCGGATTCACTCCGACTCGGATGCGGTGATCGGCCCCGTCGTCACGCGCCGGCGCTGGCCGCGGGTGCGGCGGCCGCCGGCGCGCTCCTGCGCGGGCGCGGGCTCCTGCTCGGGCGCTGCGGCCTTCGCGGGAGCGGGCTCATCGGCGGGGGCCTTCGCGGGCTCCCGGCGCGCCTCGCCGTCGGTGCGCGGCTCGTCGTCGCCGCGTCCGCCCGCGAGCGAGTCGAGCGCGGCGTCGAGGTCGCCGAGCGAGGCCGACGGCGCGGAGGCGGATGCCGCCCGCTCGCGCTCCGGCTTCGGCGCGGGGAGGTCGAGCCGCACGGACGCGCGCTCGGCGCCGTCGCGGTCGTCGTCGCGGCGGTCGCGCGAGCGCTCCCCCGCGTCCTGCCCGCCGTCGCGCGCGCCGCCCTGCTGGCCGGAGTCGTCGCGGCGGCCCTGCGCCTCCTGCTGGCCCGAGTCGCCCTGCGAGTCGCCGCGGTTGCGACCGCGGCCCCGGCGACCGCGGCGCGAGCGGCGCGAGCCGCCCTCGTCGCCGTCGCGCGAGTCGCCGTCGCGACCCGAGGCATCCTGCTCGCCGCTCTGCTCGGCGCGCTCGACGGCCGCCACGACCTGCTCGCCCGACTTGCCGGCGGCGGCCGCCGCGGCGGCGATCGCGAGGCGCTCGGCGGCGCCCTCGATGGCGGGCGACTCGCCGTCGCCCTTCACCGCGCCGGCGATGGTCGACGCCGCGATCTTCGTCAGCGCGTTGCGGGCGTCGTCGGTGATCTCGTGGGTGCCGTTGCCGTTGCCGTTCGCGGGCTTCGACTGCTGCGGCTTCGACTGCTGCTGGCGACCCTGCTGCTGGTTGTCCTGCTGGTTGCCGCGACCCCGGCGCGAGCGGCCCGAACGGCCGCCGCCCGAGGAGTGCTGCACCGGCTCGGAGTGGATGTGCACGCCGCGGCCGTCGCACGACTCGCACTGCTCCGAGAACGTCTCGAGCAGGCCGAGGCCGATCTTCTTGCGGGTCATCTGCACGAGGCCGAGGCTCGTCACCTCGGCGACCTGGTGCTTCGTGCGGTCGCGGCTCAGGCACTCGACGAGCCGGCGCGACACGAGGTCGCGGTTCGACTCGAGCACCATGTCGATGAAGTCGATCACGATGATGCCGCCGATGTCGCGCAGCCGCAGCTGGCGCACGACCTCCTCGGCCGCCTCGAGGTTGTTCTTCGTGACGGTCTCCTCGAGGTTGCCGCCCGAGCCGACGAACTTGCCGGTGTTCACGTCGACGACGGTCATCGCCTCGGTGCGGTCGATCACGAGCGAGCCGCCCGAGGGCAGCCACACCTTGCGGGCGAGCGCCTTGTCGATCATCTCGTCGACGCGGTAGTCGGCGAACAGGTCGCTCTCGCCGGTGTGGCGCTCGACCCGCTCGAGCAGGTCGGGGGCGACGCCGCCGAGGTAGTGGCGGATCGTGTCGTACTCCGACTGGCCCTGGATGATCAGCTTCTCGAAGTCCTCATTGAAGACGTCGCGGATGATCTTGATGAGCATGTCGGGCTCGGCGTGCAGCGTCTGCGGGGCCTTGCCGCCCTTCGCCTTCTGCTGGATGTCGGCCCACTGCTGGGTGAGGCGCTCGACGTCGCGCTGCAGCTGCTCCTTGGTGGCGCCCTCGGCGGCGGTGCGCACGATCACGCCGACGCCCGGGGGCAGCACCTCCTTGAGGATCTTCTTCAGGCGGTTGCGCTCGGTGTCGGGCAGCTTGCGGCTGATGCCGTTCATGCTGTTGCCGGGCACGTACACGAGGTAGCGGCCGGGCAGCGACACCTGGCTGGTGAGGCGGGCGCCCTTGTGGCCGACCGGGTCCTTCGTGACCTGCACGAGCACCTTGTCGCCGGGCTTCAGCGCGTTCTCGATCTTGCGGGGCGTGTTCGCGCCCATCTCGGCGGCGGCCCAGTCGACCTCGCCCGAGTAGAGCACGGCGTTGCGGGCGCGGCCGATGTCGACGAACGCGGCCTCCATGCTCGGCAGCACGTTCTGCACGCGGCCGAGGTAGACGTTGCCGATCAGCGACGACTCCTCGTTGCGGGCGACGTAGTGCTCGACGAGCACGTTGTCCTCGAGCACGCCGATCTGCACGCGGTTGCTCTTCGCGCGCACGAGCATCTTGCGGTCGACCGCCTCGCGGCGGGCCTGGAACTCGCTCTCGGTGACGACGGTGCGGCGGCGGCCCGAGTCGCGGCCCTCGCGGCGGCGCTGGCGCTTCGCGGCGAGGCGGGTCGAGCCGTGCAGCTTCTGCGGCTCGGTGATCGGCTCGGGCTCGGATGCGTCGGAGTCGTCGTCCTGCGAGCGGCGGTCGGCCTGCCGGTCCTGGCGATCCTGCTGATCGCGGGCCGCGCCGCCGCGGCGGCCGCGGCGCGAGCGGCCGCGGCGGCCGCGGGGCTCGTCGCGCTGCTCGTCGTCGTCGTGCTCGTCGCGCTCATC
>JAAYAS010000372.1 GCA_012719255.1 Microbacteriaceae bacterium
CCCTGCGGCGAGCGCCCCTCTTCTCCGCAGGTGCCCCTCCCTGCGGCGAGCGCCCCTCTTCTCCGCAAGTGACCCTTCCGGCGGCGAGTGCCCCTCGTTCCTGCAAGTGACCCTCCCGGCGACAGGTGACCCTTCCGGCGACAAGTGATCCTCCCGGCGACAAGTGACCTTGCAGCGGCAGGGTCAATTGTTCGCGGCGGGGACACATACCAACGGTATGTGTAGATGGATGGGTTTTCGAGGGGGGGGGAGTGGCGGCGTGGAGAGCGTGGTGCCACGGCGGGATGCGGGCCATCGCCCTGCGGGGCCCTGCGGGCTGGCGTCCCGCGGCTCGTCGGATGCGGGGGTGGCTCCCGGCAGGATGAGGGTCATCGTCCGCCGGCTACGGCACCCGCTGGGTCCACTTCTCGCCGGCGAACTTCGTGCCGGCGAGCTCGCGGGCGCGGGCGAGCTCGGCGTCGGAGAGCTCGTCGGGCTCGCCGCCGTGCAGCGCGACGAACGTCGACTTCAGGGCCTCGATCACCTCGGCGCGGGGCATGCCCGTCTGCGACTTCAGGGGCGAGACGCGCTTCGCGGCCGAGGCGATGCCCTTGTCGCTGAGCTTCTCGCGGCCGATGCGCAGCACCCGCAGCATCTTGTCGGCGTCGATGTCGTACGAGAGCGTCGCGTGGTGCAGCACGCCGCCGGCGCCGAGGCGCTTCTGGGCGGCGCCGCCGATCTTGCCCTCGGGCGAGGCGATGTCGTTGAGCGGCTGGTACACGGCGGCGACGCCGATCGAGTGCAGCGCCTCGAGCACCCAGGCGTCGAGGAAGGCGTACGACTCGGCGAAGGTCATGCCCGCGACGAGCTCGGCCGGCACGTAGAGCGAGTAGGTGACGACGTTGCCGGCCTCCATGAACATCGCGCCGCCGCCCGAGATCCGCCGGATCACCTGGATGCCCTCGGCCTCGGCGGCCTCGACGTCGACCTCGTTGCGCACCGACTGGAACGAGCCGAGCACGACCGCCGACTCCTCCCACTCCCAGATCCGCAGCGTCGGCGCGCGCCGGCCGGCGGCGACCTCCTCGGTGAGCACCTGGTCGAGCGCGACGTGCACCCGCGCGGGCAGCGGCCCGGGATGCAGGATGCGCCAGTCGTACTCGCGCCAGTCGCGCGCGCCGGTGACGGCGCGGCGCACGACGGTGCCCACCGCATCCGGGGTGATGCCGAGCAGTTCGGCGCCCGGGGGCAGCGCGGCGGCGACCGCGCGCGAGATCTCCTCGCCGGATGCGCCGATCGGCAGGCCCGCGAGGGCCGCGTTCATCGCGTCGAGCGCCTCGTCGGGCTCGAGGAAGAAGTCGCCCGCGAGCCGCACCCGCGCCATCCGGCCGTCGGCCTCCTCGAGGTCGACGACCACGAGCTTGCCGCCGGGGACCTTGTACTCGCCGTGCATCGGCGAGGACCGGAGCGGCGCTGTCTCGCCGTGCATCGGCGAGGACCCGGCCGGCGGCGCCCCGCCCGCGCCCGCGCTCACCGGCCGCGCTGCCGCTGGTCGGCGCTGTGCCCGCGCGCGGCGAGCTGCTCGGCGTACTCGGGGTTGCGGCGCAGCCAGAGGTTCACGTAGTCGCAGGTCGCGATGATCGGCGCCTCGGTGGTCGCCTCGAGGTCTCGCAGCCCGAAGCCGACGAGCCGACCGGCGATGCCTTGGTTCTGGTGGGCCTGGTCGACGATCGTGTGGTCGACGACGACGGTGCCGTCGGGGCGGCGGTGGTACGACATGAAGCCGGCCACCTCGTCGTCGTGGTGGACCAGGTAGCGGTCGTTGCTGGCGTCCTTCGAGTACGAGTACTCCGAAACGTCGTAGGGGGTCATGCGGCTCATTCTCGGTGCGGCGGCTGGGCGTCGGCTCCGGGGCGCTCCGCGGGCGGGTCGGCCGGCTGCTCGCCGGGGCGCTCCCGGGGCGCGTCGGCGCCGCGCGCATCCGCTCGTCCGGC
>JAAYAS010000373.1 GCA_012719255.1 Microbacteriaceae bacterium
CGACCCGGAGACCCCGAGCGACCCGGAGGCCTCGACCGACCCCGACGCGCCGACCCGCTAGAACGCCGGCGGCGCCGGCGTCATGATCGGGAACACGAGCCCGGCCGCCATCAGCAGCGCCCACGCGAGCGCGCCGAACGAGGTGAGCTTCAGCGCGAGGATCTGCTCCTTCGGCGTCGTGCCGGTCCACGCGATGAGCAGCGCCGGCACGAGCAGCAGCAGCGCGAACCACGAGAAGTGCACGAGCGGGTAGAGCATCCCGAGCAGCACCGTCGCGACGAACGGCAGCAGCACCATCGCGGTGAACAGCCGCAGCGCGGTGCGCTCCCCCACCATCACCGCGAGCGTCCGCTTGCCGGCGACGCCGTCCTGCGCGATGTCGCGGATGTTGTTGATCATCAGCACCGCGCACGAGAACAAGCCGGCCGCGACC
Organism: Microbacteriaceae bacterium; assembly: GCA_012719255.1. Classification (GTDB taxonomy): domain Bacteria; phylum Actinomycetota; class Actinomycetes; order Actinomycetales; family Microbacteriaceae; genus Gulosibacter. Next base: position 434 of record JAAYAS010000373.1, read on the forward strand.
GCGAGCCACCACGCATCCCCGGGGATGCGGAGGATCTGCACGTAGGTGGTGCCGAGCGTCGCGACGAGGCCGAAGAACACGAACACGAACAGCTCGCCCATGCCGGCGTAGCCGTAGGGCCGCTTGCCGCCGGTGTAGTACCAGGCGGCGAGGATGGACGCGACGCCGACGGCGATGAGCCACCACTGCCGCGTGACGATCACGAGCGCGAGGCCGACGAGCGCCGCCGCCGCGAAGCAGGCGAACGCGACGTTGCGGACGATGCGCGGCTCGACCGCGCCCGAGCCGGTGAGCCGCGGCGGGCCGACGCGGTGGTCGTCGGTGCCGCGGATGCCGTCGGAGTAGTCGTTCGAGTAGTTCACGCCGATCTGCAGCAGCAGCGCGACCGCGAGCGCCGCGAGCGCCCGCACCCAGTGGTACTCGCCGGGGGCCGCGGCGATGGCGGCGCCGGTGCCGAGCACGACCGGCACGACGGCGAGCGGCAGGGTGCGCAGCCGCGCCCCCTCGATCCAGTCGCCGACGGTCGCCCGCCGCTGCGCCGGCTTCGCGCGCTTCACCTGGGTGGGGTTGGCCTTGTGCTGCTGACTCCGTCTACTCACGCCCTGCATTATCCCCCTCCGCCGACCCGGCCGGTGCTCGCGGCCGCGACCGGTGGCGTCGCGCGCTCCGCGGCGTCGGGGCGGCCGGCTCAGCGCACGAGGCGCACGTCGAACGGCGGCTCGTGCCAGCGGCGCACCGGCGGCGTCTCGGGCGCGAAGCCCCGCCGGCGGTAGAAGGCGAGCGCCCGCGCATTCCCCTCCGACACCCAGAGGAACGCCGGTGCGTCGCCGAGCACCTCGTCGAGCAGCGCCGCGCCGACCCCGAGGCCGTGCACCTCGGCGCGGGTGTAGAGGAGGTCGAGCGAGCGCGGCCGGGGCGCCTCGGCCTCGTCGGCGCGGCGCGCGCGGGCGAGCCCGACGAGCCGGCCGTCGAGCTCGGCGACGACGGTGCGCGACGCCCCGCCGGCGGCGTCCTCCGCGAGCTGCTCGCGCCACTGCCGCTCGCGCAGGCCCGGCTCGGCGTAGTGCGCGATGAGCTCGTCGGAGAGCATTCCCGTGTAGGTGTCGCGCCAGGTGTCGCGGTGCAGCTGCGCGAGCGCGTCGGCATCGGCCGGGGTCGGGATGCGGAGGGTCCAGTCGGCGGTCATGGGCACCGAGCGTAGTGGTCGCGGGCCGTGCGGTGGCGCGGCGCCGCAGGCGCCCGCCGCGAGCGGA
>JAAYAS010000374.1 GCA_012719255.1 Microbacteriaceae bacterium
CAAGATGTCCGATGATCGGGACCGGGCCGCCGAGCTCGTCATCGACGCGCTCACGACGCCGAGCGACCTCGCCGAGGCGCGCCGCAAGATCGGCGCGCTCGCCGACTACCTGCAGGAGATCCGGGTCGGCGCCCACCCGAGCCCGCGCCGCGCACCGTTCGTGGCCTCGTACTACTGGGGACTCGCCGACCCGACGACGTGGCCCGTCGCCTGGCCGAAATCGATGGAGTACCTCGACTTCCTGACCGGCGCCGGAGTCGTCGACGATCAGCGCGACCGGTACACGCGCCTGCACGAGTTCGTCCTCGAGTGCGACGGCGATCCGCTGCGCTTCGAGCGCGTCGCGGAGTGGTGGTACGACGAGCGGCCCGTGCTCGTCGACGAGGTGCTCTGCGATCGGGCCGCCTTCCGCACCGAAGCCGATCGGGACGAGGTCGACGCGCGGCCGGAGCGCTACCTCCCCAATGCGCGGGCACTGGTCGCGGTGTCGGCGCACATCGGTGCGGCGCTCGAACCCGAGGTCTCGGAGGCGGCGGGGCGGACGCTGAAGGCCGCGAAGCCCTCGCCGATGTGGACGCCGACGCGCCCCCGAGGCGATCTCTGGGTCGATTGGCGCGTGCCGCAGCGCGGGCAGATCGGGCCGAGGATCTGGATCAATCACGAGGGCATGGCGATCGGACTGCGCCCGTACCCGAGTTCGGACGCGGCGGCGGACGAGCGCGGCATGTCAGCGGCCGAGCGCGCGATCGCCGCGATCGAGCGGCATCCGCTCCCCGGCTACGAGCTGCTCGGCGCGCGCGGCGCGGACGTGGGCCGGGGCGTCGGCCTCGTCGGCGCCTCCGGCGAGCTCATCTACGCGAAGTGGTTCCCGAAGGAACGGCTCGCGCAGATCGACGTCGCCGCCGAAGCGGTGCGCGCCGCTTCGGAGCTCGTGCCGCTGATGGACGCACTGCTCGGCACGAGCCAGTCGGCGTCGGCGCGCCCCGGCCGGAGCGGTCTCGACGAACTCGTCGAGGAGTTCCGCGATGCGGTCGGCTACCCCACTCCGGCGCACGAGCAGCACCTCGCCGATCGCCGCGAGTTCGCCCGCATGCTCGATTCGGAGGAGCTCCCCATCGTGGATCGCAGCGACCTGCGGCGGCTCTGGAACAGCAGCCGCTACGGGGGCGTGGGTCCGATGCCGACGTTGAACATCACGGTGCGCGACGCGGATGAGGCCGAGTACGCGAGGATCGTCGACGCCTTCGACTACCTCTGCTGGGGCGCCGAAAAACCCGCGGTGCGCATCGACCGGGTCCTCGAGGACGAGCGGCTGCGGGTCAAGGGCCTCGGCGAGACGGTGATGCTGAAGATGCTCGCGGTCGCGCATCCGGATCGATTCCTCACCGTCTACCCCTACATCGGGCCCATGGGCAAGCTTCGGATGCTGAAGGCGCTGGGACTCGAGGCGCCGACGGGCGACTCCCGCGGCGAGCTCCAGGTGGCGGCGAATGACGCGCTGCGCGAGGTGCTCGATCCCCACTTCCCCGGCGACCCGCTGGGCATGGGCCAGTTCCTCTACTGGCTCGTCGCCCGCGACGAGGACGAGCCCGACGGTGCCGACGGGGACGCCGATCCGCTCGGGGAGGTCGCCGACGAACTGCTCGTCGATCGGGAGTTCGTCGACGACATCGTCGCGCTCCTCGAGAGCAAGAAGCAGATCGTCCTCTACGGCCCGCCGGGCACGGGGAAGACGTACTTCGCGAGGAGGCTCGCCCGGGCGCTCGTCCCGGACGCCGAGCGCCGGCCGATCGTGCAGTTCCACCCGTCGACCTCCTACGAGGACTTCTTCGAGGGGTACCGGCCGGAGACGGATGCGGACGGCGCGATGACCTACCGCCTCCGCCGGGGCCCGCTCGCCGAGCTCGCCGAGCGCGCGAAGTCGGCGCCGGGCCGGCGGCACATCATGGTCATCGACGAGATCAATCGCGCGAACCTGCCCAAGGCGCTCGGCGAGCTGCTGTTCCTGCTCGAGTACCGGGACACGCCGATCCGAACACTCTACCGGCCGGACGAGCCGTTCGAGCTTCCCGCCGACGTCTGGTTCATCGGCACGATGAACACCGCCGATCGCTCCATCGCGCTCGTCGACGCGGCGCTCCGGCGACGCTTCCACTTCGTGCCGTTCTTCCCGAACCACGGCCCCATGGCCGGGCTCCTCGACCGCTGGCTGGCCCGCCACGAGGAGCCCGCCTGGGTCGGGGAGATCGTCGCGCAGGTGAACGCCGAGCTCGAGCACGCGCTCGGCGGCCCGCACCTGCAGCTCGGACCGAGCCATTTCATGCGGCGGGACCTCGACGAGCGCTCGATGCGGCGCATCTGGGAGTACGACATCGAGCCGTTCATCGAGGACCAGTTCTTCGGCGATCCGGCGCGGATCGAGTGGTTCCGCTTCGAGCAGGTCTGGGCGAGGTTCAACGAGGTCGCCCGCGAGTCCGTCGTCGGCGACGCCGAGCCGGACTCGGGCGACGGCTGATGCTCCGGATCGTCCTCGGCGAGTACGAGTCCGTCGACCTCGACCTGACCCGGGTGCAGGCGGAGGCCCTGGCGCGCACCGGGTTCGTCGAGATCGGGCCCGCGCCCGGAGGACGATGGCGCCTGCGCGCGGGTTCGCACGTGGGAACGCTCGCCATCGACGGCCTGCACCTGCTCATCCGCCCGAAGATCCGACCGGAGAACCTCTTCCTCCTCCTCGAGCCCGGACTGCCGCCGCACGCGTGGCGGCAGGAGG
>JAAYAS010000375.1 GCA_012719255.1 Microbacteriaceae bacterium
CGGCGCTCATGATCAGCGCCTGCGTGCTGATGTTCGACTCGAGCCTGCCCATGCCGACGAGCACGACCCGGCCGTTCTCCTTGACGGTCGCGATCGCGTCGGCGGTGGTGGTGCCGAAGCCCGCGAAGTCGACGATGACGTCGAGCTCGACGTCGAAGTCGGTGATCGACGCCTTCACGTCGGTCGCGCCGATCTCCTTCGCGAGCAGCCAGACCTTCTCGTTCACCTCGGCGACGTACACCTCGGCGCCGGCGAGCACCGCGATGCGGGCGCCGATCTGGCCGAGTCCGCCGAGGCCGATGATGCCGACCCTGTCGCCGGCCTTCACACCGCCCTTCGAGATGACCGCCGAGTGCGAGGTCATGCCGGCGTCGGTCGCGGCCGCGCCCATGACGAAGTCGACCTCGTCGGGCAGCGGCACCAGGGTCTGCGCCTCGACGAGGAGGTACTTCGCGAAGCCGCCGTCGTAGTGGTGGCCGGGCGCGCCCACCGAGGTGGTCGGGCAGACGCCGACGCGGTCGCCGACGGCGAAGTCGGTGACGCCCTCGCCGAGCTCGTGCACGACGCCGGCGTTCTCGTGGCCCATGGTGATCGGGGTCTTCGCGAGCACCTGCAGCCAGCCCTCGTCCTCCATCTGGCCGACATCGGAGTGGCAGATGCCGGCGGCCTTCATCTCGAGCACGACCTGCCCGGGGCCGGCGACCGGCTTGTCGAGATCGGCGAGCACGAGGGGCTCGTGCGTGGTGGTGAACTGCCAGGCCTTCATCGAAAGCGCCCTTCCTTTTCATGCGTTGTAATGATCCCGACAAGTGTGCGCTTCACTCCTGACCGAGCGGTCGGGGATGCGGTCGGCGCTCACGCCTCCCAGCGCACGTCCTCCGGATCGAGATCGTCGCGCCAGCCGCGCCACGCCGCCTGCCGGAGCCGACCGGCGGCGGTGCGACCGGCGATCGCCGCCTCGCCGACGAGCCGCGGGGCGACCCAGCGGGCATCGGCGCGATCGGCGGCGGGCACCTCGACGGGCGGCGTCGTCCGCGCGAGCGGGCGCAGCCGCCGCTCCGCCTCCGCGAGCGCCGCCTCCGAGAGGCCGCTGCCGACCCGGCCGGCGTAGCGGAGCTCGCCCGACTCGTCGGGCACGGCGACGAGCAGCGAGCCGATGCGCCCCTCGCGGCCGCCCCGGCCGGCCCGCGCGCCGATGACGACGAACGACTGGTGCGCGCGGGTCTTGAGCTTCACCCAGGCCGAGCCGCGCCGCCCCGCGAGGTAGGTCGAGTCGGCGCGCTTCGCCACCACGCCCTCGAGGCCGAGCCCGCGGCTCGCCCGCTCGGCGCGGGCGAGCGAGGAGCCCGCCGCCGGCGGCACCGCCGCCGCATCGCCGTCGCGCACGACCCGTTCGAGCAGTTCCCGCCGCTCGCGGTACGGCAGCCGCACGAGCGAGCGCCGTCGCGACTGCGGTCCGCCCGGCGCGCCGAGCTGGAGCACGTCGAACACGAGGTAGCGCACCCGCGCCTGCGCGCCGTCGCGCGCCGCGGCCTGGAGCAGCCCGAAATCGGGTCGGCCCTCGTCGTCGAGGGCGACGAGCTCGCCGTCGAGCACCGCACCGCCGCGCTCCGCGGCCTCGTCGGCGAGGAGCCCGGCGAGCTCCTCCGCCCCGGGCAGCAGCGCCGTGAGGTCGCGGCCGTTGCGGCTCGCGAGCACGACCGCGCCGCCGCCCTCCTCCCCTTGGGCGCGCACGCCGGCGATCGCCCGGTAGCCGTCCCACTTCATCTCGAACGCCCACTCCTCGCCGTCGGCGATCGCGCGCCGCAGCCGCCCGGCGGTGCCGCTCGTCGCGAGCATCGGTGCGGGGAGGTCGTCGACGCCGAAGCCGGGGCCGGCCGCGGCGGCCGGGCGCCGCGCGCGCCGGGGGCGAGCTGGGGTCCCGTCGCCGGTCCGCCCAGAGCCGCTCCCGCCGGCCGCATCCGGCTGCTCGTTCATGAGCCGCAGCAGCCAGTGCCGCTCGTCGTCGTCGCCGC
>JAAYAS010000376.1 GCA_012719255.1 Microbacteriaceae bacterium
CGGGCGAGGTCGATCCAGGCCTGCGCCTGGTACTCGGCCGAGTGCTCCTTCGTGTACGTGTCGAGGATCGCGCGCTTCGACTCGCCCGCCTCGGGCAGCGGCACGGTGTAGCGGGCGTCGGGGCCGCCGAGCAGCCAGGCGATGACGCCGTCCTCGCCCTCGTAGATCGGCACGGGGCTCGTCTGGCCGCGCATCGCGCGGTCGACGGCCTCGACGGCCATCTTGCCGGCGAAGGCGGGGGCGTGCGCCTTCCAGGTCGAGATCTCGCCCTTGCGCGACTGGCGGGTGGCGGTGGTGGTGTGGAGCGCCTGGCCGACGGCCTGGAAGATCGTCTCGACGTCGAGGCCGAGCAGGGTGCCGATGCCGGCGGCCGAGGCGGGGCCGAGGTGGGCGACGTGGTCGATCTTGTGCTCGTGCAGGCAGATGCCCTTCACGAGGTCGACGTGCACCTCGTAGGCGGTGGCGAGGCCGCGCACGAGGTCGCGGCCGGTGAGGCCGCGGGCCTCGCCGAGGTGCTGGGCGACGGCGAGCACCGGCGGGATGTTGTCGCCCGGGTGCGAGTAGTCGGCGGCGAGGAAGGTGTCGTGGTAGTCGAGCTCGCGCACGGCGACGCCGTTCGCCCAGGCGGCCCACTCGGGGCTCGTGCGCTCGTCGGCGGCGAGGCCGAACACGTTCGCGCCGGCGCCGTGGCGGGAGGCGGGGTGCGCCTGCGCCTGGCCGCGGGCCGAGACGATCGGGGCGCGGTTCAGCGAGGCGGCGGCGACCGACGCGTTGTCGATGACGCGGTTGATGATCATGTCGGCGACGTCGGAGTCGACCTCGACGGGGTCGACCGCGAGGGTCGCGAGCTTGTGGGCGAGCTGGTCCTCGCGGGCGAGGTGCTCGTCGGAGCGGTAGGTGCGGACTTCGTGCTGGCGCATGGGTTCCTCTCGTGCCCGGCGGAGCGGGCGGGTGGGGCGGCTGCGTGGTCGTGGCGGATCGGTCGGGGCGGGTCGGGTCGGGCCCGGGTGCGGCGAGGGCGCTCGGCCGGGATGCGGCGAGCGCGCTCAGGCGCTCAGCTCGATTCGGGCTCGCGGTCGCGGATGCGGTCGAGCGCGCTGCGGAGGCTGCGGTGGAGATGGAGGTGGGTGGCGTGGGCGGCGAGCTCGGCATCGCCGTCGAGGATCGCCTCGACGACGGCGAGGTGCTCGTCGGCGGCGCGCGCGAGGCGCTCGGGGTCGTGCTGCGCGAGGCGGCGGACGCGGACCGAGTGGAGCCGGGCGCTCGCGAGCGCGGCGGCAAGGTAGTCGTTGCCGGCGGCCCGGTCGATCGCGGCGTCGAGCTCGTCGACGATCGCGAAGTAGCGGGCGATGCCCTCGGCGGGGGCGGAGGCGGCGGCACCGGCGGCGGCTTCGCCCCGGTCCTCGCCGACAGCGCCGGCGTCGGCGTCGGCGTCGCGGGAGTCGGATGCGGATGCGGATGCGGCGAGGAGCGCGGGCGCGCCGCGCAGCTCGTCGCGGAGCCGCTCGAAGTCGGCGGGGTCGCGGCGACGGGCGGCGGCCGAGGCGGCGGCGCACTCGAGGGCTCGGCGGAGCTCGTAGAGATCGCGCACCCGATCGGCGTCGAGCCCCGAGACGACGAGCACGCGCGGGGATCGGGCGGTGGCGAGGCCGTCGGCGACGAGCCGCGAGAGCGCCTCGCGCACGGGAGTGCGGCTCACGCCGAGACGACCGGCCTGCTCGACCTCGGCGAGCACGGTGCCCGGCGCGAGCGTGCCGTCGAGGATCTCGTCGCGGAGCCGCGCGTAGCTGCGGTCGCTGGCGCGCATCGCCACCTCCTCGGGGTCGGAGACCGGCCGCATCGCCGATCTATGCATACATTACGCCCGAAATCGCGGAGCGCAACCCCGAAATGGACCCTTCTCTGCATACACACATCGTTCCGCCCGAGGTCGCAGGGCGACGATCGACGGCGGCCGGACGCGCGCGGAGCGCACGACGACCGGCACCGCGGCCGTCGGAGCGACGACCGATCGGGGCCCGAACGGTCGCGGGGATCGGCGCGGCGCCTCAGGGCAGCAGGCCGTGGCGGCGGGCCTCGGCGACGGCGGCGTGGCGCGACCCGGCGCCGAGCTTCTGCATCGCGGCGCCCATGTAGCTCTTCACGGTCGACTCGGTGAGGCCGAGCTCGGCGGCGATCTCGGCGTTGCGGAGCCCGAGGGCGGCGAACCCGAGCACGTCGAGCTCGCGCGGCGAGAGCCGCACCTCCGGCTCCCCCGCCGGGAGCGGCTCGGCGCCGATGCCGGCGAGCCGCGACTCGAGCGCCCGCAGCCGGGCCGCGAGCGCCGCATCGTCGACCCCCGAGGTGATCGAGCGCAGCTCGGCGCAGCACGGCGCCGCGATGCTCGGCCCCGGCCTGCAGTACGGCGGCCGCGAGCTCGACTTCCTCTCGCTCGGCCTCGCGCTCGTGCTCGGCACCGCGGGGCTCCCCCACGTGCTCATGCGCTTCTACACGGTGCCGACCGCGAAGGAGGCCCGCAAGTCGGTCGTCTGGTCGATCTGGCTCATCGGCGCCTTCTTCGTGTTCACCCTCGTGATGGGCTACGGCGTGGCCGCGCTCGTCGGCCCCGAGGCGATCCTCGCCTCGCCCGGCGGGGTGAACTCGGCGGCGCCGCTGCTCGCGCTCTCCTTCGGCGGCCCCATCGCGCTCGGCTTCGTGTCGGCGATCGCGTTCGCGACGATCCTCGCCGTCGTCGCCGGCCTCGCGATCACCGCGGCCGCCTCGTTCGCCCACGACATCTACGGCCAGGTCATCAAGAAGGGCCGCACCTCGCCGACGACCGAGGTGCGCGTCGGCAAGATCACCGTCGTCGTGCTCGGCGTCATCGCGATCGTCGGCGGCATCGGCGTGCAGGGGCAGAACATCGCGTTCCTCGTCGCGCTCGCCTTCGCGATCGCCGCCTCGGCGAACCTGCCGACGATCATCTACTCGCTCTACTGGCGCGGCTTCACTACCCGCGGCGCGGTGTGGAGCATCTACGGCGGGCTCGGCTCGGCGCTCGCGGTGATCGCGTTCTCGCCGGTCGTGTCGGGCGCCGAGAGCTCGCTGCTCGGGGCCGGCGTCGACTTCGCCTGGTTCCCGCTGAGCAACCCGGGCATCGTCTCGATCCCGCTCGGGTTCGTCCTCGGCTGGCTCGGCTCGGTCACCGACCGCGGCGCCGAGAGCGCCGAGCTGCAGGCCGAGATGGAGGTGCGCGCGCTCACCGGCCACGGCGCCGAGGCGGCCGTCGAGCACTGAGACGCGCGCCGACCGCCCCGGCCCCTGGCACTCCGCCGGGGCGCCGGGGCGGTCGTTCCGCGTCGGCGATCGGTCGGGCGTCAGCGCCCGGGACCGGCCGGCACCCGCTCGACGAGCGCGGCCGCCGCATCCACCGCATCCCGCTGGTGCGGGAGCAGCGCGTGCGCGGGGTTGTCGCGCCAGCCGGGCTCGAACGGGTCGTCGACCCCGGTGCGGTGGCCGCTGAGCTCCTCGATCACGGCGAGCCCGCAGAACGGCACGTAAGCGGCCGAGTAGCCGCCCTCGTGCGAGAAGACGACGCGGCCGTCGCAGAGCTCGTCGGCGAGGGCGAGCAGGCGCTCGGCGAAGCCGCGGAAGCCCTCGCTCGTCACCGACATCGCGCCGAGCGGGTCGAGCATCGCCGGGTCGAAGCCGCTCGAGACCATGATGAGCTGCGGCGCGAAGCGGCGCAGCGCCGGGGCGACGACGCGGTCGAAGGCGTCGAAGTAGCCGCCGTGGCCGGTGCCAGCGGGCAGCGGCACGTTGAGATTCGCGCCCGCGCCCGCGCCGCCGCCGTTCTCGTCGCGGTCGCCGGAGTCGACGGGGAAGAGGCGGTCCTGGTGCAGCGAGATCGCGAGCACGGCCGGTTCGTCCCAGTAGATGCGCTGCGCGCCGTTGCCGTGGTGCACGTCGTAGTCGACGATGGCGATGCGCTCGAGGCCGTGCACGGCGCGCGCGTGCTCGATCGCGATCGGCACGTTCGCGAGCAGGCAGTAGCCGCGGCCGAGGTCCTGCTCGGCGTGGTGGCCGGGCGGGCGCACCAGCGCGTAGGCGTTGTCGACCTCGCCGGTCAGCACGGCGTCGACGCACTCGATGAGCCCGCCGGCGGCGATGCGGGCGATGTCGTACGAGCCGGCGCCGAAGATCGTCTCGCCGTCGCCGCCCTCGCCCCCGATGTGCGCCGATTCGCGCGCGAGCCGGTCGAGGTAGTCGCGCACGTGCACGCGCTCGAGCTCGGCGTCGGTCGCCGGGCGGGGGCGGATGCGGGTGAGCTCGTCGCCGAGCCCGCTCACCTCGACGAGGCTCGCCATGCGCGTCTTCGTCTCGGCGTTCTCGAACGCCTGGATGGGCTGCACCATCGGGTTCGGCGGCCAGATCGCCGCCGAGCGGCCGGTGTCGTGCCAGCCGAAGCGCTCGTGCCACATGTAGCCGGTGCGGCGGGATGCGGTCATCTCGGTTCCTCTCGCGTCGTCGCGGGCGGGTCGTCGGAACGAGTCTGCCAGAACGGAGTTCATTTCTCGCTGAGGTGCTCGGCCACGACGGCCGCGGCGGCCTCGACGGCGGCCCGCTGGTGAGGCAGGTACTCGTGCGCCGGCAGCTCGTCGAAGTTGACGGCGAAGGGGTCGAGGACGTCGGTGCGCGCACCGCTGATCGCCTCGAGCACCGCGACGCCGCAGAACGGCACGTGCACGGGCGAGTAGCCACCCTCGTGCGAGAACAGCAGTCGGCCGTCGCACAGAGATTCGGCGGTCTCGCGGAGCGTCGTCGCGATGCGCCGGAAGCCGTCCGAGGTGACCGCCATGCCCCCGAG
>JAAYAS010000377.1 GCA_012719255.1 Microbacteriaceae bacterium
CGCTCGGGGTCGAAGCCGGACATGCCGACGACGTCGAGCTCGAGTCCGGCGAGGCGGTGCTCGGCGATGCCGTGGGCGGTCACCTCGATCGAGCCGACGCGCACGCCGAGCTCCCGCATCCGGGCCACCATGGCGTGCAGCTGGTCGGCCTCGGGCGAGGTGAGCCCGGCCGGCACGAGCTCGTCGCCGACGCGGCGCTCGATGCTCGTGGAGATCGCGGTGCCGTCGCCGAGGGCGCGCAGCAGCGCGTCGACGAGCCGCACCACGGAGGTCTTGCCGCGGGTGCCGGTGACGCCGATGAGCCGCGAGTCGTCGCCGTCGGTGCGGTAGATCCACTCGGCGAGGTGGCCGAGCGCGAGCCGCGGCTCGTCGACGACGAGCACCGGCACCCCGAGGTCGCCGATGCGGGCGGCGCCCTCGGCGTCGGAGACGATCGCGACGGCGCCGCGCTCGACGGCGGCCTCGGCGTGCTCGGCGCCGTGCTGGGCGCGTCCGGGCATCGCGACGAACAGGTCGCCGGCCTCGACGCGCCACGAGGCGCTCGACACGCCGGTCACCTCGACCTGGTCGAGCTCGAGGCCGTCGGCGTCGAGCCCGAAGGCGTCGACGAGCACGGAGAGCTCGCGCGCGGAGGGATGGTGCGGGCGGATCGTTGGTTCGGGCATGACTTCCTGGGACGTGCTCAGTGCTCCACCGTGATCTCGGGCCACGGCTGCGGCGAGGGCGCCACCTGGTTCGACGCGAGCACGAAGGACATCGCCTGCTGCCAGGCGGTCGCCGTCGATCCGCTTCCGGTAATCGTAACGGGGTTCGCCATGGTGACGAGCACCACGTACTGCGGATCGTCGATCGGGGCGACGCCGGCCATCGTGGTGTAGTAGCTGCCGGCCTCGTACAGGCCGGTCTCGGGGTTCACGACCTGCGCGGTGCCGGTCTTCATGCCGACGCGGTAGCCGGGCACGGCGACCTGGTCGGCGGTCCAGCCCTCGAGCGCGGTCGCCTCGAGGCCCTCGACGGCGAGCTCGGCGGCGCGCTCCGAGACGACGCGCTCGCCCTCGCCCGCGGGCGCGTGCGTGACGGTGCCGTCGTCGTACTCGCAGCCGGTGACGAGCGTGAGCGGCAGTCGCACGCCGCCGTTGCCGAGGGCCTGGTAGGCCCCGGCGAGCTGGGCGGCGGTGACGGTGAGGCCCTGGCCGAACATCGTCGCGTAGTTCGTCTGCGCGTCCCAGTCGGCGGCCGGGCGCACGATGCCCGGCTCCTCGCCGACGAAGCCGACGGCGGTGCGCTCCGAGAAGCCGAAGTCGATGAAGTAGTCGTGGCGCTGCTCGGCGCCGAGCCGCTCGCCGAACAGCGCGAGCCCGACGTTCGACGACTCGGCGAGCACGCCGTTCATGTTCATCTCGACGTCGTCGTGCGGCACCGCGTCGCTGAACACCGCGCCGTCGCGGTCCCAGCTGTCGGGCACGACGATCGTCTCGGCCGGGTCGACGACGCCGGCGTCGTAGAGGGCGGCCGCGGTGATCGGCTTCATCGTCGAGCCGGGCTCGAACGGCGAGGCGAAGGTGCGGTTGCCGCGGTCGGCCTCGTCGGCGCGCGCGGGCGTGTTCGGGTCGACGGTCGGGTACTCGGCGGCGGCGAGGATGTGGCCGGTGCGCACCTCGACGACGGTGATCATCGTGAAGCGCGCGCCCATCGCCTCGTTCTGCTCGGCGGCGATCTGCTGCATCCGCCACTGCAGGTCGGAGTCGATGGTGGTGCGCACCGCCGCGCCCTCCTTCGGCTCGCGCACGACGACGACCGAGCCGGGGATCGCGACGCCGTCGGCGGAGCGCTCGTACATCTCCTCGCCGTTCACGCCGGCGAGGCACTCGTCGTACTGCAGCTCGAGGCCGGCGAGCGGCACGCCGTCGGCTCCGGTGAAGCCGATGATGCTGCCGGCGACCGAGCCGCCCGGGTACGAGCGCATCGGGTGCGGCTGCGGGTACACCCACGGGATGCGCAGGGCGCGGATGCGCTCGTACTGCTCGAAGGTGACGAGCCGGGCGAGGTAGGCGAAGTTCGACTCGGGGTCGGCCTCGAGCACGGCGTCGATCTCGGCGCGCATCTGGATGTGGCTGAGGCCGACGATGTCGGCGATCGAGCGGAAGGCGTCGTCGACGGTGACGGTGATCGAGCCCTCGCCGTCGGGGTCGGGCACGGTGAAGTCGGCGATGTTCACCGGCGCGATGGTGATGTCGAAGCGGTCGACCGACGAGGCGAGCACGGTGCCCTCGCGGTCGAGGATCGGGCCGCGGCTGCTCCACAGCGAGGCGACGACGCCGCGGCGGCCGTCGGCCTCGCGGTTGATCGCGGCGGCGCTGACGACCTGCAGGTCGAACAGCCGCACGCCGAACAGGCCGGCGACGAGCGCGACGACGACGAGCGGCGCGACGGTGCGCAGCTGCCGTTCGCGCCGCGCCCTGCGTTCCGCCGCCATGCCCGTCCCCCTCGCCTCGTCGTGCGGGCCCGTCGGGGCCCGCCGTGGTCGCTCCCCCGCGCCGCCCCGCGGTCAGCGGGTGCGCGGTGCGGGGATCTCGAACTCCGACGGTACGGCAGGCTCGGCCTTCGCCGGCGCCGACGCTCCGTTGTCGGGGCCCCTGCGCTCGCCCTCGGCGCGGTCGCGATCGCCGCTGGTGATCGAGTTCGGCACGAGCGACGGGTCGACCGCCGCGAGCGGCGGCGCGCCGACGGGGCCGACGACGGCGCCGGTGGCGAGGTCGAGGGTGGCGACGCCGCTCGCGGGCACCATGCCGAGCTCGGTCGCGAGGGTCGCGAGGTGCTGCGGCGAGGCGACCGCGCTCACCTCCTCCTGGGCGGCGGTGACCTCGCGCTGGGCCTGCAGGCGCTGCGACTCGAGGGCGTCCTCGGCGTAGGCGCCCTGGATGAGCTGCATGCTCAGCAGCAGCTGCAGCAGCAGCGCGGCGACGAGCACGCCGAGCGCGACGAGCACGCTGCGGCGGCCGAACGCGCGGCGGGGCCGCAGCGCTTCGACGAGGCGGAGGCGGGGCCGCTCGGGACGGTCGACGGCGGGCGCGGCGGAGGCGGCGCCGGGTCGGCGCAGCGCGCTCGCGACGCCGCGCGAGCGGTCTCGGACGGGGGCGGTGGCGCTCATGTGCGGGGGCTCCGGATGCGTTCGACGGCGCGCAGCCGGACGGGCTTCGCGCGCGGGTTGTCGGCGGTCTCGGTCTCGGGGGCCTGCTCGGCGCCGCGCGTGAGCAGGCGGAACTCGGGCTCGTACTCGGGCGGCACGAACGGGAGCCCGGCGGGGGCGGTGGAGGTGCTCGCCTCGGCGAAGGCGCGCTTCACGAAGCGGTCCTCGAGCGACTGGTAGGCCTCGACGACGACGCGGCCGCCCTCGCGCACGCGGCGCAGGGCCTGCGGCAGGGCGCTCTCGAGGGCGCGCAGCTCGCCGTTCACCTCGATGCGCAGCGCCTGGAAGACGCGCTTCGCGGGGTGGCCGGCGTTCCGCCTCGCGGCCGGGGTGGCGCGCTGCAGCAGGTCGACGAGCTCGCCGGTGGTGACGATCGGCGCCGTCGCGCGGGCCTCGACGATGGCGCGCGCGTAGCGCCCGGCGAGCGGCTCGTCGCCGTAGCGCTGGAAGAGGCCCCGAAGCTCGCGCTCGTCGAGGGTCGCGACGAGCTCGGCCGCGGTGGTGCCGCCGGAGCGGTCCATCCGCATGTCGAGCGGCGCGTCCTGCATGTACGAGAAGCCGCGCTCGGCCTCGTCGAGCTGCAGCGACGAGACGCCGAGGTCGAAGAGCACGGCGTCGACCTCGTCGACGCCGAGCTCGTCGAGCCGCTCGTCGAGCTCGTCGTAGACCGCGTGCACGGTGGTGACGCGGTCGGCGACGCCGGCGAGCCGGCGGGCGGCGATGCCGATCGCCTCGGCGTCGCGGTCGAAGCCGATGAGCCGGGCGCGCGGGCACGCGGTGAGCACGGCGAGGGCGTGGCCGCCCATGCCGAGCGTCGCGTCGACGTAGATCGCGCCCTCGCGGTCGAGCGCGGGGGCGACGAGCTCCACGACGCGCTCCGGCATCACCGGGGCGTGGATGCGGTCAAGGTCGGCTCCGTCCATGCGGCTCCCTTCCGGTCCGGCTCTGCTCCCCGAGCCCGGGCCGTTCGTCCCGGCGCCGGGGAAGGTGCGCCGGGCGGAGAACAGCTCGAGGTCGCGGAGCAGGGTCAGAACAGACCCGGGATCACCTCCTCCGCGGTCTCGGAGAAGGCCGCCTCGTTGGCGGCGACGTAGTCGGCCCAGGCCTGGGCGTCCCAGATCTCGGCGCGGGTGCCGGCGCCGATGACCGCGAGCTCGCGGTCGAGGCCGGCGTACTGGCGCAGCTGCGCGGGGATGGTGATGCGGTGCTGCTTGTCGGGCGCCTCGGCGTGGGCGCTCGAGAGGAGCAGGCGCAGGTAGTCGCGCGCCTGCTTGCTCGTGAGCGGCGCCTGGCGGATGCGGTCGTGGAAGCCCTCGAACTCCTCGGCCGAGAAGACGTAGATGCAGCGGTCCTGCCCGCGGGTGAGCACGACGCCGTCGGCGAGCTCGTCGCGGAACTTCGCCGGCATGATCAACCGCCCCTTCTCGTCGAGCTTGGGCGCGTAGGTGCCGAGGAGCATGCGCGCCCCCTTTCCACGTCCCACCAGATGCCCCCACTTTACTCCACTTCCCACCACGCACAAGGGAAATGCACGCATCCGACCCCGGTACTGCCTGTGAAGAACCGCAGAGCCAGGCCGAAGCAGCGGGGTGGAGGGAGGTGGAGGAGATTCACCGGGATTCGGGCGCGATCGACCCCCGAGTGGAGCGGCGCCCCGCGGATCGGCCGGAAACGCGTGCGGGGCCGGTCGGAACCGGCCCCGGAAACGGGATCGGCCCCGCCGGATCACCGGCGGGGCCGAGCGCGGATGCGCGCGTGGAGCGAAGTGGAGGCGGGTCAGAGCTCGCCGTCGCGGCGGCGCTCCCAGCGGTCCTCCATGCGGTCGATGAACGACTTGCCGTCGCCCTGGGCGACGGGCTTCGTCGCGGCGCCGGCGGGGCGGCCCGCGGCGGGGCGCGGCGAGGGCGGCTCGGTCGACTCGGCGTCGGCGCGGCCGCCGCCGCGCAGCAGCGCCCAGGCGACGCCGGCGATCAGCACGACGAACCCGGCGAGGCCGACGAGCGGCTGGCCGAGCGCCATGCCGGCGACGACGATCGCGAGGCCGATCGCGACGGCGAGGACGACGATGGTGACGCTGCGCGCCGAGACGACCGGTCCGGTCGACGGCGTCGTCGACACGACATCGGCATCGTTCTGATAGAGGCTGCGCTCCATCTCGTCGAGCAACCGCTGCTCGTGCTCCGACAGTGCCATGGCTTTCCCTCGCGCTCCAGCGGGACCCTCCCGCGCTCATGCTGACTCATCATGATAGGCCGGATCGCCTGCGTAAACTCGGGAGCGTGCCTGAAAGTATCGCGATCCTCGACGCCGTCAACGCCCGCATCGCCGCGCTGTTCGCGCAGCGGCGGCCCGAGCTCGTGGCGCTCGGCGACTCGCTCGGTGCCGTCGTCGACCAGCTCGAGGCGTTCACGGCGGGCGGCAAGCGCAGCCGCGCCCGCTTCGTCGCCGCCGGCGCCGCGCAGGCGGGCGCGCACGCCGACGACCCCCGCTACCCGGCCGTCGTCGCGGCCGCGACCGCGGTCGAGCTCTTCCACGCGGCCGCGCTCGTGCACGACGACCTCCTCGACCGCTCCGACACCCGCCGCGGCCGGCCGTCGACCCACCGGGTGTTCGAGGGCGTCCACGCCGAGGGCGGCTGGATCGGCGATCGCGAGCACTTCGGCGTCTCGGCGGCGATCCTCGCCGGCGACCTGCTGCTCATGCAGAGCGACGACCTCTTCGTCGAGGCCGGCGCCGCCGTCGATGCGGCCGCCGCCGCCCGCTTCCGCGCCGAGGTGAGCCGGATGCGCACCGAGGTCACCGCCGGCCAGTACCTCGACATCGTCGAGGAGCTCGCCTGGCCGGTCGTGCCGCTCGCCGAGCGCGCCGGTCGCGCGATCGCGATCGCGACCTCGAAGTCGGCGCGCTACTCGGTCGAGGCGCCGCTCGTGCTCGGGGCGCTGCTCGCCGGCGCCGACGACGCGCTCGTCGAGCGCATCCGCGCGTTCGGCCTGCCGCTCGGGCTCGCGTTCCAGCTCCGCGACGACGTGCTCGGCGTCTTCGGCGACAGCTCGGTCACCGGCAAGCCGGCCGGCGACGACCTCCGCGAGGGCAAGCGGACGCTCCTCATCGCCGAGGTCGAGCGGCGCGCGGCGCCCGACGAGGTCGAGTTCCTCGACTCGCGGCTCGGGCGCCCCGACCTCGACGGCGACGAGATCGCGCGCATGCAGCGCCTCATCCGCGACTCGGGCGCGCTCGACGCGGTCGAGACGCGCATCCAGGACTGGCTCGACGAGGCGCTCGCCGCGCTCGAGCGCATCGAGCTCGACCCGCAGCTGCGCACCGCGATGGTCGCGCTCGCCGAGCGCACCGCCCGCCGCGACGCCTGACGGGCCGCCGGCCGCTCGGCGCTAGAGGCCGAGCAGCTGGATCGCCTTGCGGACGGTCGACTTGTGGCCCTGCTGCAGGGTGTCGACCGGTGCGGCGCCGAGGGACTCGTCCTCGGAGAGCAGCCACGACATCGCCTCGTCGCCGGTGACGCCGAGGTCGGCGAGCAGGATCAGCGTGCCGCGCAGGCCGGGCAGCGGCTCGTCGCCCTTGAAGAAGTCGACGGGGATGCGGGGCTCGCCGTCGACGCGCGCGGCGAGGAGGAAGCGATCCTCGAGCAGCCGGCCGAGGCGCCCCTTCGAGACGCCGAGGCGGGCGGCCGCCTCGGGGAGGGTGAGCCATTCACGTGATGCAGAGTCGATCGACACCCCTCCAGTGTGGCAGATCCGCCGCGCGGCGCGGGCGGATCGGCCCCGCGGCGGATTCTCCCCGCGCAGGGAGTTTCAGCCGGTCGCCGTCGCCCTCGGCGGCTACCCTCACGAACGTGAGTGCAGCGAACCCCGACACCGTGATCGGACGTCTCATCGACGACCGCTACCAGGTGCGCTCGCTCATCGCCCGCGGCGGCATGGCCACCGTCTACGTCGCCACCGACGTGCGCCTCGAGCGCCGGGTGGCGATCAAGATCATGCACGACCACCTCGCCGCCGACGAGGCCTTCCGCGCCCGCTTCATCCGCGAGGCGCGCGCGGCGGCGAAGCTCGCGCATCCGAACCTCGTCAACGTCTACGACCAGGGCGAGGACGGCCCGCTCGCCTACATGGTGATGGAGTACGTGCCCGGCATCACGCTGCGCGACCTCCTCCACGACCACCACCGGCTCACCGTCGAGCAGACCATCGACATCATGGACGCCGTGCTCGCCGGCCTGCAGGTCGCGCACCGGCAGGGCATCGTGCACCGCGACATCAAGCCCGAGAACGTGCTGCTCGCCGACGACGGCCGCATCAAGCTCTCCGACTTCGGCCTCGCCCGCGCGGCGACCTCGAACACCGCCTCCGGCTCGGTGCTCCTCGGCACGATCGCCTACCTCGCCCCCGAGCTCGTCACCAAGGGCACCGCCGACGTGCGCAGCGACATCTACTCGGCCGGCATCATGATGTTCGAGATGCTCGCCGGCGAGCAGCCCTACCGCGGCGACGAGCCCGTGAACATCGCCTACCGGCACGCGAACGACTCGGTGCCGCCGCCGAGCGAGCTGCAGCCCGATGTGCCGCAGGAGCTCGACGACCTCGTCGTGTGGGCCACCGAGCGCGACCCCGACGACCGCCCGGCCGACGCCGGCGCGATGCTCGCGGCGCTCCGGCAGGCCGAGCGCGACATCGCCGCCGGCGGCGGCACGCGCGTCGCCCCCGCCGCCGCGGCG
This sequence comes from Microbacteriaceae bacterium, assembly GCA_012719255.1. Classification (GTDB taxonomy): domain Bacteria; phylum Actinomycetota; class Actinomycetes; order Actinomycetales; family Microbacteriaceae; genus Gulosibacter. The sequence goes on from JAAYAS010000377.1 coordinate 7,923, forward strand.
CCGCCCGCCGACGACCCCTCGACGAAGCTCCTCGCCGTCGCCGACGACGACCGCGGCGAGCACGGCTGGCTCGCGACCGAGGCGACCGACGCGCACGAGCTGCGCGCCGCCGCCGCGCCGGCCGGCGTGCCCGCCGGCGGCTTCGCCCCGGCGATGCTGCCGACGCTGCCGCCCGGCGCGCACCGCCTCGAGCGGGTGAACCGGCACAAGCGCCGCTCGGGCTGGGTCGCCGCGCTCGTGGTGGCCCTGCTCGTCGCGCTCGCCGGCGGCATCGGCTGGTGGGAGGGCATCGGCCCCGGCTCGTACGACCCGGTCCCCCAGGTCGTCGGGCTCGAGCGGTCGGAGGCCGAGACCGCGATCGTCGCCGCCGGGTTCGCCGTCGGCGCCGTCGACGAGGAGCACACGCTCGAGGCGCCCGCGGGCACGGTGCTGCGCACCGACCCCGAGGCCGGCATCCCGTTCGCGCCCGGCACGTCGATCTCGCTCGTCGTCTCGGCCGGCCCCCGCGTGCTCACGGTGCCCGCGCTCGCCGGCCTCGGCCACGACGAGGCGATCGAGGCGATCGAGCAGGCCGGCTTCGTGCACGACGAGGGCACCGAGCGCTCGGAGTTCTCGGCCGAGGCGCCCGCCGGCACCGTGCTCTACGGCACCACCGCCGACGGCGCCGCGCTGCCCACCGAGATGGAGGAGGCGCAGCCGATCCGGCTCGTGCTCTCGGCCGGCCAGGTGCCCGACGTCGTCGGCGAGGGCGAGTCGGTCGCGCTCGACCGGCTCGTCGAGGCCGGGCTCGTCGGCGAGATCATCCACTCGGTGCACTCGTCGACCGCGCCCGCCGGCGTCGTCGTCGAGCAGCGCACGACCACCGACCCGGTGCGCCCCGGCGACACCATCGAGCTCATCACCTCGCTCGGCCCCGACCTCGTCGAGGTGCCGAACGTCGTCGGCAAGCCGCTCGAGGAGGCGATCGCGACGCTCGAGGAGGCCGGGTTCACCGTCGACCACGAGGTGCCGAGCTACCTCGTCGATCGCGCGACCGTGTCGAAGATCGAGCCCGGCGCCGGCACGGAGATCGAGCGCGGCGGCGCGGTGAAGCTCAGCGCGACGTTCACGCTGTAGCCGCGCGGCGCATCCCGCCGCCGGTACCGCGCGCGGCGCCGGCGCGGAACGGCGCCGACCCGGCGCCGTTCGTGCGAACGGGCCGGGCCGGCGGAGCGGAGTCGGCCGCGGGGCCTACCAGGCGTCCGACGCCGGGAACTCGGGCTCCGGGAACTCCTGCAGCAGCTCCGCGACGAGGAACGCGAGCTCGAGCGACTGCATGTGGTTGAGGCGCGGGTCGCAGAGCGTCTCGTAGTTCTTCTCGAGCGCCGCCTCGTCGATGTGCTCCGAGCCGCCGAGGCACTCGGTGACGTCGTCGCCGGTGAGCTCGACGTGGATGCC
>JAAYAS010000378.1 GCA_012719255.1 Microbacteriaceae bacterium
ACGGATGCGCCCGCTGAGAGCCTTCAGCCCTCCTCGAGGGAGCTCAAGCCCTCCTAGGGGGAGCTCAGCCCTCGTTGGGAGCTCAGCGCTCCAGGGGGGAGCCCGGGTTTCGACGGGCTCAGCCCTCCTCGGGGCGCTCCGGCACCGGGGATGTCTCCCGCGCGCCCCGACAAGATCGCCTTGTCAACGCCTCCTCGGGGGGGGCAGCACCTCCGCATCCGCTCGCCGACGCGACTCGAGAGCATCCCCGCGACAACCTCGTCTTGTCACCCCGCAGAATCAACACCACCAGCCCCGCAACGCGGCCGCCCCGGGCTTCGACAAGCCCAGTCACCGAGACCCTGAGCCTGCCGAAGGGTCCGACCCCGGGGCTTCGACGAGCTCAGCCACCGAGGCGTCTGAGTGTCGAAGGGCCCCGCCCCGAGGTTTCGACGAGCTCAACCCTCAAGATCAGCCGAGGCCCCTGAGCCTGTCGAAGGGGCCGGCCCCGGGGCTTCGACAGGCTCAGCCCTCATCCGGCTCGGGCCGGCCCGGTCGGCCTCAGGCGCCGCTCGCTAGGCTCGGGACATGGTTGCCGCGAACGCCGTCCCGGTCGAGTTCCTGCACGGGATCGGACAGCATCCGAGCGTGTGGGATGCCGTGGCCGGGCGCCTGCCCGAGTGGGCCGATCCGGCGATCTCGACCATCCCGTCGCTGTCGGCGCCGGCGCACGAGCCGTTCTCGCTCGACGTCGCGGCGCGCTGGGCGGCCGCCGACCTCATCGACCGCAGCGAGGACGACGCGGTCGTCGTCGGCCTCTCGCTCGGCGCGCAGATCGCCGTGCGGCTCGCCGCCCTCGAGCCCGGACTCGTGCGCGCGCTCGTGCTCTCGGCACCCGTCGCCCGCCCGCCGAAACTGCTCATGCGCATGCAGCGAGCCGTGCTCGGCGCGCTGCCCGCCCGCATGGTCACCGCGCCGTCGGTGCGCGAGGGCGGCACCGGGCTGTCGAAGGCCGACATGCTGCGCGTGCTCGACGTCGTCGCCGAGATCGACCTCCGCGACGAGCTGCGCCGGCTCGAGGTGCCGGCGCTCGTCGTCGTCGGCGGCGACGACCGCGCGAGCCGGCGGCTGTCGGCCGAGGTCGCCGAGCTCATCCCGGATGCGGAGCTGCAGGTGGTGCCCGGCGTCGGCCACGAGTGGAACCGCACGCATCCCGAGCGCTTCGCCGCCGCGATCGCGGAGTGGGTCGAGCGCCGCGGCCTCGCCTGACGCCCCGGCCCCTCGAAGGCAACCCGCGCGCCGTTCGACCGGCTCAGGGCGCTGAGAGAGGAGCCCGCCCGCCCTTCGACGGGCTCAGGGCTCGGAGGCGGCGCTAGCGGCCGGAGACGAGGTCGGCGACCCTGGCGAGGGGGTGCGTGCGGTCGCTCCCGCCCCGCGACTCGGCCCGGTCGGCGGCCCCGTACGCGCCGTAGATCACCCGCGTGGCGATCCACCGCAGCGGCTCCGGCTCCCACCGCCGCACGCGGTGGTTCACCCACGGCAGCGACACCAGGTCGCTCCGCTCGCCGAGCACGAGGTCGCGCAGCGTGCGGCCGGCGTGGTTCGTCGTCGCCACCCCGGTGCCGACGTAGCCGCCCGCGCAGCCGATGCCGGTCGCCTCGTCGAACGAGCAGGTCGCCGCCCAATCGCGCGGCACCCCGAGGGTGCCCGACCACAGGTGATCGACCCGCGCATCCTTCGTCGCCGGGAAGAACGAGACGAGCAGGCGCCGGAGCGTCTGCGCCGTGACCGGCTGCGTGTGCCCGTCGATGTCGGTGCGCGAGTCCCAGCGGTACGGCACGCCGCGGCCGCCGAACGCGATGCGGTCGTCGGCGGTGCGCTGCGCGTACATGTACACGTGCGCGAAATCGCCGAGCAGCTCGCGCCCCTGCCAGCCGATCGCCTCCCACACCTCGGCGGGCAACGGCTCGGTGGCGATCATCGACGAGTTCATCGGCAGCCACTCGCGGTGGTGCCCCTCGATGCCGGCGGTGAACCCCTCGGTCGCGCGGATGATCCGCTCGGCGCGCACGACGCCCCGGTCGGTGCGCACGACGCCCGGCGAGTACTCGAGCACGCGCGTGCCCTCGAAGAGGTCCACGCCCATCCCCTCGACCGTCGCCGCGAGCCCCGCCGCGAGCTTCGCCGGCTGGATGCGGGCCCAGTGCGGGTGCCAGACGCCCGCGAGCGCCCGGTCGATGCGCAGCCGCTCGGCGGTGGCCTCCGCATCGAGCCACTCGACATCGGTCGACGCCCACTGCCGCTCGCCGTCGAAGACGCCGCGCAGGCGCGCGAGCTGGGCGGGGCTGCGGGCGACGTTGAGCTCGCCGCTCATCACGAGGTCGCAGTCGATGCCCTCGGCCTCGGCGACGCGCGCCACCTCGGCGACGGTCTCGTTCATCGCCACCTGGAACCGCTCGGCGGCATCGCGCCCGTGCCGCGGCACGTACTGCTCGCGGCCGCCGGTGACCGAGTTCGTCACCCAGCCGCCGTTGCGGCCCGAGGCGCCGAACCCGCAGAACCGCTGCTCGAGCACCGCGATGCGCAGCGACGGGTCGGCCCGCTTCAGGTAGTAGGCCGTCCACAGGCCGGTGTAGCCGCCGCCGATGATCGCGACGTCGACGTCGCGATCGCCGGGGAGGCCCGGGCGCTGCTTCGGGAGGCCGATCTGCGTCCACCAGTGCGAGACGTTGCCGTTGATCATGCGTCGATCCTCGGTGAGCGGGGCTGGATGCGGGCCGCGCGCCCGCTACTCGCCCTTGAAGATGATGCGGTGCCAGTCCTTGCGGGGCTCGGCGGTGTTCTCGACGATGACGTGCTTGATGTTCGTGTACTCCTCGAGCGAGTACGTCGACATGTCGTTGCCGTAGCCCGACGCCTTGTAGCCGCCGTGCGGCATCTCCGAGATGATCGGGATGTGGTCGTTGATCCACACGCAGCCCGCGGCGATCTCGCGGGTGGCGCGGCCGGCGCGGAACA
>JAAYAS010000379.1 GCA_012719255.1 Microbacteriaceae bacterium
GACCACCGAGTTCTTCAAGTCGATCGGCCCGAAGGTGCCGCCGGAGCTGCTCATCCAGCTCGGCGAGGTGCGCGGCGGCTTCAAGGCGATCGACTAGTCGCGACGCCGCGGCCGCATCCGGCCGCTCTCCCGCGGGGTCCTGCTACGGCAGGGCCCCGCGGGCGTTTCCGCGCGGAGCCGCGCCGCTCCCGCCGCACAGGCGCTCGGTCGATCCTTCTGTGGTCGCGAACGGCCCGTATCCGAGCTCATTCCGCCCACCGCGCCCCGATCGAACCGCAAGGCCCCGCCCGCGAATGGTCACCAACGCACACCCAGAACGCCGCTCATGACCACCGCCTCGAGATCGTGCCGCGGCGCATCCGCCCGTTGTCACGAATGGCGGCCCAGATGCGCCGCGCGCGACCACTGTGCCGCCCATCCCCGCCGCCAATGGTGACCACTGGCCGTCGGAGCCCCGATCCGAGGGCCGATTGCGACCACTCGGGCAGGGCGCGGCAGGGCCAGTGGTCACAAACGCACCAGCAGAACACCACTGGTGACCACCACCACCGAGGCAGCCCCCGCGGCGCACTCTGCCGTCGTCAGGTACGCGGCAGTTCCGAGCGCCAGCCGGCCACCGACTGCTCGACCTCGAACGAGGTCCGCGATTCGTGATGCGCGACGCGCGGGCTCACCCGAGACGGCGTCGGATGTGCTCGACCACCGCCGTGAACCGGCCGGCGCGGAAGTCTCGGCGGGTCACGCGCACGTGGTCGTATCCGCAGCTCACGATCTCGCGGACCCGCTCGATGTCGTCGAACCAGGTGTCCGCGTCGGTGCGGTGGTGGTCGCCCTCGTAGTCGATGAGCACCCGGTCGGCGCGATACGCGAGGTCGGACCGCACGTTCCTCCCGCTCGGCAGACGGATCTCGACGTTCACCTCCGGCTCGGGCAGCCCCGCGTCGACGAGACGCAGACGGAGGTACGTCTCCATCGGCGACTCCACGCCGGGCCGGACCCGGTCGAGCGCCGTCGTCAGCGCGTCGGCACCGGACATGCCGACGAAACGCACTGCCTCCGCGCGGAGCGCGTCGAGGGCGACCCTCGGCCGTGCCGCGAATCGCAGCCCCGGATAGTTCTCCGCCCCGGTCACGAGCGCCTCGGCCACGGCGACGAGCTCGTGCTCGGGCAGCTCCGCCCCGAGCATCGCGAGCAGCAGCGGGGGCGAGACGACGCGCATCCCGTCGAACTCGACCGCCTCGAACCACCGGTCGAGCACGCGCCGCATCCGCACTCCCTCGCGCCGGACCCGGTTCGAGGAGCGCGGTCCGACCACTTCGATCTCGGTCGCGTCGAGCCGCTCGCGGGCCATCGGCAGCCCGAGTACGACCGCCGCCGTGACGCCTCCGAATGCGTGGGCCGGGGACATCCGCGGCGAGTAGGCCCGCGCGAGTCCGAGCTGACCCTCGGGCGCTCCGATCGTCCGCACACCGTGGAAGGGCGCGGCCAGGTCAGACGATCGCAGGCGGCTGCGGCTCACGCCGAGC
>JAAYAS010000380.1 GCA_012719255.1 Microbacteriaceae bacterium
ATCCTGAAGCCTGATTCGCCGGAAGATGCGGGTCGAGGGGCTCTGTGCGGGGTGGTGAGGTCGCATCTTCACGGAAGATGCGACCTCACCCTGTTCTGCCGGTGCTCGGATGTGGTGGTGGAGCGCGGTGGGCGGCTCTGTGTCTAGCGTTTCCCGCGTGCGGCGCGGAGCCCGTTGAGGATCACCAGGACCTCGGCGATCTCGTGCACGAGGACCACGGCGGCGAGTCCGAGGATGCCGAAGAGGGCGAGCGGGAGCAGTGCGGTGATGATCAGCAGCGAGAGGATGATGTTCTGGTTGATGATGCGCCTGCCGCGGCGGGCGTGGGCGAACGCGCGTGGGAGCAACCGCAAGTCGTGGCCGGTGAAGGCGACGTCGGCGGATTCGATCGCGACGTCCGAGCCGGTCGCTCCCATGGCGATCCCGATGTCCGCGGCGGCCAGGGCCGGGGCGTCGTTGATGCCGTCGCCGATCATCGCGACCGAGCCGGTCCTGCCGAGTTCGGAGATCGCGGCGGATTTGTCCTCGGGGCGCAGCTCGGCGCGCACGTCCTCGATCCCGGCCTGCGCGGCCAGCGCGTGGGCGGTGCGGGTGTTGTCGCCGGTGAGCATGGTCACCCCGACGCCCTGAGCTGTGAGGGTGCGCACGACCTCGGGGACCTCGGGGCGCAGCTCGTCGCGAACCCCGATCGCGGCGACCGGCACGCCGTCGCGGTGCACGACAACGACCGTCATGCCTTGCTCCTCCAGGTCCGAGACCTGGTCGCGGAGCGTCCCGGGGTCGAGCCAGCGAGGGCTGCCGACGGTGATCTTCGTGCCGTTGAGATGGCCTTCGATGCCGTGCCCGGCCTGCTCGGTTACGTCCTCGGCCGCGGGTGCTTCTGGTGCTGCGGCGGTGATCGCTGCGGCCAGCGGGTGGGTGCTGTGCTGTTCCAGGGCCGCCGCCCAGTGAAGTGCCTGTGCTTCCGTCACGCCGTCCGCTGTGAGCACGGCCGTGACTGTCGGTTCGTTGCGGGTGAGCGTGCCGGTCTTGTCCACGGCGATGTGGTGGATGGTGCCGAAGCGTTCGAAGACGGCGCCGGATTTGATGATCACGCCGAACCGGCTGGCCGAGCCGATCGCGGCGACGACCGTGAGCGGCACGGAGATCGCCAGCGCGCATGGCGACGCGGCGACGAGCACGACGAGGGCGCGGGTGATCCACAGTTCCGGATCGCCGAGCAGCGAGCCGATGAGTGCGACGAGGGCGGCGAGCACGAGCACGCCGGGCACCAGCGGGCGGGCGATCCGGTCCGCGAGACGGGCGCGGTCGCCTTTCTCTGCCTGCGCCTGCTCGACGAGCTCGACGATCGTGGTGAGGGAGTTGTCGGTGCCTGCCGCGGTCGTCTCGATCTCCAAGGCTCCGGCGGCGTTGATCGCCCCGGCCGACACCGTGTCGCCGGGCTCGACTTCGACCGGGATCGACTCTCCGGTGATCGCCGAGGTGTCCAGGCTGGAGCGCCCGGACCGGACGATCCCGTCGGTCGCGATCCGTTCACCGGGGCGGACGAGCATGAGTTGCCCGACGGTGAGGTCTTTCGCCGGGATCTCGACCGAGGCGCCGTTGCTGCGGACGGTCGCGGTCTCCGGGACGAGTTTGAGTAGCGCCCGCAGTCCGCCGCGGGCACGGTCCATCGCCTTGTCCTCCAGTGCCTCGGCGATCGAGTAGAGGAACGCCAGCGCGGCGGCCTCCTCGACGTAGCCGAGGATCACCGCGCCGACGGCGCTGATCGTCATCAGCAGGCCGATGCCGAGCTTGCGCTTCGTGACGAGGTTCCGGATCGCGCCGGGCGTGAACGTCGATGCGCCCAGCAGCAGGCCGATCCAGAACGCCACCACAGCCGCGATCTCTGCCCCGGCCCACTCCAGGACCAGTCCGGTGCCGAACGCGACGCCGGAGAAGACGGGCACCATGATCCCGCGGTCTCGCCACCACGGGCGCTCTACTTCCTCGGTTTCCGGGGTGGTGGTCGGCTCGTCGCAGCCGCACGCGGCGCTCACGCGCCCGCCCCGAAGCATCCCGGCACGGTGCAGGCCGAGTCCAGGCACGGGGCGCTCTCATCGACGGCCAACGTCACGTCGATGAGCGCTGTCAGCGCCGCGGTCAGGTGCGGGTCCGCGATCTCGTAGCGCGTCTGCCGGCCCTCGGGCTCGGCGACCACGATGCCGCAGTCGCGCAGACACGTCAGATGGTTCGAGACGTTCGAGCGGGTCAGTTCCAGCCCGCGTGAGAGCACCGCCGGGTAGCTCGGGCCGTCCAGCAGGGTCATCAGGATCCGGGAGCGCGTCGGGTCCGCCATCGCCCGGCCGAGCCGGTTCATGACGTCGAGACGCGAAGTAATAGTCAGCATGCACTGACTATACAGTGGATGCTGACTCGTTGTCGATCTCTCCCGTGTGTGTCGGGGCGCGTTCGCCTGGGGTGGGTGGTTCGAGGATCGTGGCCGAGTAGCGCAGCGCGGTCTCGATGCCGATGCCGAAGAGGTCGCAGACGCGTCTGACGTCGCCGCCGGTCTGTTCGACCTCGTAGAGAATCCGGTCGGTGCGCAGCGCCTGGGCAGTGACACCGGCTTTCCTCCAGGGGAAGTTCCGGCTGGGCGGTGAGAGACGGGGCGCGGTCTGGATGGTGACGAGCAGGTAGGGATTCTTCGTTTCCGGCCAGCGTTTGGCTCGGTGGTCGAGCCAGGCAGTGAGGCGGACGCGGACCGGCTTCGCGAGCGGGATGGACCGGCCATCGGGCATCCGCAGTCGCCCGTCGATGATGTCGGTGAGCTGGACGTGCTGGACCTGCTGTGTGGTCAGGGCGTGGAAGGCGATGAGTGAGACGGCCAGCGCGATCGCGGGGTCGGGGTTGGTGAGGGCGTCGCGGATCGCGGTGGGTTCCATCGGCAGCGGCATGTTGCGCTTGGGGCCGCGCAGCGGGATCGCTTTCGTCGGGTCGAGGAAGATCTGCTTGCGGCCGCGCAGAATCGTGAACAGGCTGCGGAAGCCGAGCATCATGGTGTGACGGGGCGAGGGATCGTCGGGAAGCGCGGCGAGGATGTCCTCGGTGTCGACG
>JAAYAS010000048.1 GCA_012719255.1 Microbacteriaceae bacterium
CGATCGAGGCGGCGATGCGCGCGAAGCTCATCGACGAGCTCGGTCTCAAGCCGCGCGTCGCGTTCGGGCCCGCCCGCGTCGCGATCGCCGGTCGGCGGGTGTCGCCGCCGCTGTTCGAGTCGATGGAGCTGCTCGGCCGCGACGACTCGCTCGCCCGCATCGAGCGCCTCCGCGCGAAGCTCGCCGCCGAGTAGCACGCACCCCCCAGCCCGCGGCCGAGCCCCGAGCACGAGCAACCAGCCCCGAGCCCCCAGCCCCCGAGCCCTGAGCCTGTCGACGGGCCCCACCGCACCGCACTCCGACGAGCGCAGCGCTCGTACCGACCGAGGAGGACCGATGAGCACCGCATCCGAGCACTACGACGTCGTCATCGTCGGCGGCGGGCCCGCGGGCCTGCAGGCCGCGCTGATCCTCGCCCGGCAGCTGCGCCGGGTGCTCGTGCTCGACAGCAACCGGCCGCGCCACTCGGCGACGATGGAGGCGCACGGCTTCCTCTCGCGCGACAACATCCCCCCGAACGAGCTGCGCGCCGCCGGCCGCGAGTCGGTCGAGCAGTACGAGACCGCCGAGATCCAGTTCGCCGTCGTGCAGCGGGTCTCGCGGCACGGCGACGGCTTCGAGATCGAGGCGCGCGGGGTGCGCGGCAGCCGCGACCGGCTCGTCACCGCCGACCGGCTCATCCTCGCCACCGGACTGCGCGAGCTGTTCCCGCCGCTGCCGACGCTGCGCGCGTTCTACGGCACGCACATCCACTCGTGCGTCGTCTGCGACGCCTGGAACAAGCGGGATGCGCGCATCGCCGTGTTCGGGGTGCCCGAGGCGGCGACGCTCGCGTACCGGGCGGCGCAGCTCTCGCGCATCGGCTCGCACGTCACGCTGTTCGCGAGCGAGCAGCAGGTGGGCGACGCCGAGGCCGAGCGGCTGCGGGAGCTCGGGGTGGTCGTCGACCGCCGCGAGATCGACGACGTCGTCGGCGAGCGCGCGCAGCTCACCGGCGTGCGCACCGCCGACGGCGAGGTCACCGAGGTCGAGGCGGCGTTCGTGCTGCCCGGCTTCGAGGCGCAGATCGAGTTCCTCGACGACGCGCTGCAGCCCGAGCGCAGCGAGGAGGGGCTCATCGTCGCCGACGACTTCGGCCGCACCGCGGTGCCGAACCTCTACGCGACCGGCGAGCTCACGGCGCCCGGCCCCGAGGTGCTCATCATCTCGGCCGGCAAGGGCGCCCGCACCGCCATCGCCGCGCACAAGGACGCGACGGGATTCTGATGCCGGCCGACCCCGACCGCCGGCCCCCCGAGCCCGTCGAAGGGCCGCCCACCCAGGCCCCTGCGCCGGTCGAAGGGCCGCCCGCCCAGGCCCCTGAGCCGGTCGAAGGGTCGCCCACCGGGCGCCCGCAGGCGCAGCCCTCGGAGCGCCCCCGCCTCCCGAGCCTGCTCCTCGCCGGCGCCGTCGGCGCCCTCGCCGCGACGATCGCCGTCGCTGCGTTCGGCTTCTTCGTCGCGTTCGAGCAGCAGCACTGGTCGCCCGGCCACATCGGCATGCGCCTCGCGCAGCTGCTCGGCATCGCGCTCGCCTGGGCGCTCGCGATCGACCTGCCGGTGTCGCTGCTGCGAGAGCGCGCCGGCTGGCACCGCTACCTCTGCCTCGTGCTCGAGGCGGTGCTCGTCGTGCCGGTCGCCGCGCTCGTGCTCGCGCTCGCCGGCGCGCTCTCGACCGACGCGCTCGTGGTCGTCTCGGCGATCGCGCTCGTGCCGGTGCTGCTGCTCGCCGGCGTGTCGATGCTGGCGGCCCGCCGCCGCTGACGGCGCCCGGCGGCGGTCAGCCGAACAGCAGCGGCCCGACCAGCATGATGGCGAACGGCGCGATCAGCGCGAGCACCGAGACGACGAGCCCGATCACGGCGGGCGGCTTGCTGCGCCGGCGCTGCACGAGCCCCATGATCGCGAGCACGATGCCGCTGAACGCGAGGAGCAGCACGAAGAGCGTGTTCATGCGGAGCAGGCCGCCGATGACGAGGACCGTGCCGACGAGCGCGAGCGCGCCGAGCACGATCGCGATGATGCCGAGCACGTTCGGCGTCGTCGGCGCGGTCGGCATCGGGCCGTAGCCGGGATCGTCCGGATGCGGGGCGCCCGGATGCGGTGCGCCCGGTCGGGGTGCCGGCCCGGCGTGCGGGCCGGGGCCGAACCCGCCCGCATCCGGAGGGAGCCGCCCGGGCGCCGGCGCCGACGAGTCGTGCCCGAACGGCGGCTGCGCGGCCGGTCCCCGCTGCGGGAACGGGCCCGCCGGGAACGCGCCCTGCGGGTGCCCGGGCTCCGGCTGCCCGGGGCCGTGCTGCGCGGGGCCGCGCTGCTCGGGGTGCTGGTCGTGGCTGGGGCGCGAGGAGTCGGTCACGCCCGCAGTGCAAGCCCGGCGGCAGCACGCGCGCCGTGCCCGGGCGGGGCGACGCGCGAGGCGGTCGTCAGCCGATCATCATCGCGATGCCGATCATGATGAACGGCAGCACCAGCGCGAGCCCCGACACCACGAGGCCGATCAGCGCGGGCGGCTTGCGGCGGCCGCGCTGCACGAGGCCGACGATCGCGAGCCCGAGGCCGACGACCGCGAGCAGCAGCGGGATCCCGGCGTCCATCCCGAGCAGTCCGGTCACCGCGAGCACCGTGAGGAGGATCGAGAGCGCCCCGACCCCGATCGACACGAAGCCGAGCACGTTCGCCGCGCTCCCGCTCGCGCCGGCGTCGCCCGCGGGAGCGCCGGTGTACTGCTGCGCCGGGGCGAACCGGCCGTCGCCGTACTGCTGCCCGGCGCCGTACTGCGGCCCGCCCGAGCCGAAGGGCTGGCCCGCGCCGTACTGACCCGCGCCGTACTGACC
>JAAYAS010000381.1 GCA_012719255.1 Microbacteriaceae bacterium
AAGGAGCTGATCGGGCGAGGGCTGCAGGTACCAGTTGAACGGGGATGCGGCGGAGGTCGAGGGGAGTTTCGCCGCGCGGGAGAACTCCTCCAGCTGCGTGCGCCCCTCGTCCCAGAACACGCTCATGAGCGTGAGGATGAAGTCCGACTGGTTGAGCTTCACGCCCTCGGAGTTGATGCGCACGAAGATCTCGGCGACCCGCTCCTCGTCGACCTCGGGGTCGAGCTCGACGACGTCGAACTGGAAGCTCTGCAAGTCGCGCACCCGGTCGATGGCGTCCTCCCACGCCTCGCGAGTGTCGTCGTCGAGCTCGCCGCGCGCCTCCTCGTACCTCGCGAAGAAGGCGCGCGTCGTCGGGCGGTACTTCTTCCAGAGCTCGGTGACGTCGGGGATGTACTCCACGTTGCGGTCGCTGCTCGCGTTGGCGACGACGAACTGACCGTCGCGCGGGCGGAAGGCGATGCGGATGCGCGAGGTGGAGTAATCGTCGTGCACCACTTCGCGACCGGTCATCATCGAGAAGAGCGAGGTCAGGCGCTGCTGGCCGTCGACGATGAGCCAGCGCGCGACCGCGGCGCGCTGCGGGCCGTCGCCGATCGCCCGGGCGCCGGGCTCGGCATCGGTCGCCCACAGCAGCAGATAGCCGACGGGGAAGCCGCGGTACATCGAGTCGAGCAGGTCGCGCACCTTGCTGTTCGGCCAGACGAACGGCCGCTGCAGGTCGGGGAGCGCGAGATCGCCTCGATCGATCGATTCGACGAGCTGCCGAGTCGTGAAGGTCGTCGTTCGGTACACCCGGTCGGCCATCGACCGATCACCTGCCTGCGTCGCGCGGAAACCTGGGTACGGGCCAGCCTATCGGCGTTCGCGCCCCGCGGCGCCGGGCCATAATGGTCCGAACCGCACCCCGCCGGACGAAGGACCCGATGACGTGACGCTCGCCGACTCCGCTCGACCGAAACCGCTGCAGGTCGCTCCGGGCGAGATCGTCGTGGTCCGCGACGCCGAGTGGCTCGTGACGAAGGCCGAGCAGACCACCTCGGGCACGCTCGTGCGCGACACGACGGCCGCCTTCTACAGCGACATCGACGACATCCGGGTGCTCGACCCGGCGGATGCGACCGTCGTCGCCGATCGCAGCTCCCGGCTCCGCGATGCGCGCCTCTGGCTCGAGGCGACGCTGCGTCGTCAGCCGGTCGCGAGCCCCGACGACCGGCTCACCGTGTCGACTCGCATGCTCGCCGATCCGCTCGGCTACCAGCTCGCGGCGGTGCGCAAGGCGCTCGATCCCTCGAATCTGCGTCCGCGCCTGCTCATCGCGGATGCGGTCGGCCTCGGCAAGACGATCGAGATCGGCATGATCCTCGCCGAGCTCGCCCGGCGCGGGCAGGGCGAGCGCATCCTCGTCGTCACCCCGAAGCACGTGCTCGAGCAGATGCAGCGCGAGCTGTGGACCCGCTTCGCGCTGCCGTTCGTGCGGCTCGACTCGCTCGGCCTGCAGCGGGTGCGCCAGCTGCTGCCGGCGACCCGCAACCCCTTCAGCTACTACCCGCGCGTGATCGTCTCGATCGACACGCTGAAGCAGGATCAGTACCGCGCGCACCTCGAGCGCCACCGCTGGGATGCCGTGGTGATCGACGAGAGCCACAACGTCACCGGCGACGGCACGCTGAACAACCGGCTCGCCCGCACGATCGCCCCGAACACGAACGCGCTCATCCTCGCTTCGGCGACGCCGCACAACGGTCGCAAGGAGTCGTTCGCGGAGCTCATCCGATTGCTCGAGCCGAGCG
>JAAYAS010000382.1 GCA_012719255.1 Microbacteriaceae bacterium
ACGCCGCGGTGGTCGCCGCGCTCGACGCCCAGCCGCTCGGACGCCCCGCGAGCGTCGAGCCGCCGGACGCGACCGGCACCGCCGACCCCGAAGCATCCCGGACCGCGAGCGACCGCCGCGGCCCCGCCGCCCCCGACGGCGCGATCCTCGTCGCCGACGGCCGCCCGCAGTGGCTCGCCGCCCGCATCCTCGCCGCCCCGCTGCGCCGCGCGCTCGCCGCCGCCCGTCCCGGCGACTCGCTCCGCCGCATCCTCGGCCCGCTCGCGCTCGAGGCGATCGAGGCTCCCGCCGAACTCGCACGCGACATCGATACCCTGAGCGACATCGCCGAGGCCGGGGTCGAGCCCCCGCCCGCCGCGCCGCAGGAGGGAGCCGCACCATGACGCAACTGCCCGAGGGACTCGCCGAGTGGGTCGACGCCGTCGCCCCCGAGCTCGGCATCGCCCCCGACGACGTGCCCATCGAGATGCTCCTCGCGATGACCGGCCAGGTCGCGCACGGCGTCGTGCGGCCGGCCGCGCCGGTCACCGCGTTCGTCCTCGGGCTCGCGCTCGGGCGGGGCTCGGTGACCTCGTCGGCCGAGGGCGAGGCGCTGATCCGCAAGGCCGTCGCGCAGTGGCAGGCCGAGCGGCCGGCCGGTCCGGGCGCGCGGTGAACGGGCCGGGCGGGATGCATCAGGTGCGGCTGTTCGCGGCCGCGGCGGATGCGGCGGGCACCGAGGTCGCGTCGAGCTCGGCCGCGAGCGTCGCCGAGCTGCGCGACGAGCTGTCGGCCCGCTTCGGGGCGGAGTTCGCGCGGGTGCTCGGACAGTGCTCGCTGCTCGTCGACGGCGCCCGCACCGACGACGGCCCGCTGCCGGCGGGCGCGCGGATCGACGTGCTGCCGCCCTTCGCGGGCGGCTGACCGCGGCCGGGTGCGCCGCGTCAGGATGCGCCGCAGCCGGATGCGCCGCGTCAGGATGCGCGGCGGCCGGGTGCGCCGCGACCGGGTGCGCCGCGGCCGGGTGCCCGGCTGCCCGCGGCCGAGTGCGCCGGGTCCGGATGCGCCTCGTCCGGAAGCGCCTCGTCCGGAGAGCTCAACCGCCGATCGCCGACATCGGCCGGTCGGGCTGCAGGAATCCCGGGTCGTCGATGCCGTGGCCGGGGCGCTTCATCGCGATCGAGGCGCGCAGCACGCGCGCGATCGCCGCATCCCGGGCGGGTTCGTCGAGGGCCGGGTCGCGCAGCAGCGCCCGCAGGTCGGACTCGTCGCGGGCGAACAGGCAGTTGCGGATCTGCCCGTCGGCGGTGAGCCGCACGCGGTCGCAGGCGCCGCAGAACGGGGCGGTCACCGAGGCGATCACGCCGACGGTCGCGGGGCCGCCGTCGACGGCGAGCACCTCGGCGGGCGAGGCGCCGCGCTCGCCGATCGGCGCGAGCGAGAACTCCCGCCGCAGCGCCGCGAGGATCTCGGCGCCGGTGACCATCTCGGCGCGCTTCCAGGTGTGCCCGGCGTCGAGCGGCATCTGCTCGATGAACCGCAGCTCGGCGTCGTGGTCGATCGCGAAGCGCACCAGGTCGACGAGCTCGTCGTCGTTGACGCCGCGCATCGCGACGGCGTTGAGCTTCAGCGGCCGCAGCCCCGAGTCGCGTGCGGCGCGGATGCCGGCGAGCGCGTCGTCGAGCCGGTCGCGGCGGGTGAGCTCGGCGTAGCGGTCGCGGCGCAGCGTGTCGATGCTCACGTTGACGCGCTCGAGGCCGGCGTCGACGAGCTCGGCCATCATGCCGGGCAGGGCGAGGCCGTTCGTCGTCAGCGACACGCGCATCCGGCCCTCGGCGGTCTCGATCGCCGCCATGCCGCGCACCACGTCGACGACGTCGCGGCGCAGCAGCGGCTCGCCGCCGGTGAGCCGCACCTCGACGATGCCGAGGCCCGCGGCGACGCGCGCGACGCGCACGAGCTCGTCGGTGGTGAGCAGGGTCTCGTTCGCGAGCC
>JAAYAS010000049.1 GCA_012719255.1 Microbacteriaceae bacterium
CGGCGCCGCACCGGCGCCCGCGAGCCCCAGCGGCCCGACGGGCGGCGGCGCCGATGCCGGCGGCAGCGGTGCGCCCGCCGGCGGCAGCGGTGCGCCCGCCGGCGACGGCGATTCGGCCGGCGGCGCCGATGGCGGTGCCGCGCCCGCGCCGGAGGACCCGGGCACGGGCGGCTCGACCCCGGTCGACGAGGGCCGGGGCGACGACGATGACGATCAGGGCGAGGACGGCGACACCGCGACGCCGCAGACCCGCCCGAACCCCGACGGCCCGGTGCGCCCCGACACGGGCCCCGGCGACCGGCCGAACCCGAACTCGACCGCCCCGAACCCGAACTCCGCGAAACCGCGGACGATCGTCGGCGACTCGGCCGCGCTCGACTGAGCCGGCGCCGTCCGGAACGACCGCTGCGCGGCTCAGCGGGCCCGCGGATGCGAGGTCGCGTACATCTCGCGGAGCGCCTCGGCGGTGACCTTCGTGTAGATCTGCGTCGTCGACACCGAGGCGTGGCCGAGCAGCTCCTGCACGACGCGCACATCGGCGCCGCCCTGCATGAGGTGGGTCGCGAACGAGTGCCGCAGCACGTGCGGCGACACCCGGTCGCCGAGCCCCGCCCGCTCGGCGATGCGCCGGAGCTGGTTCCAGGCCGCAGTGCGGCCGAGCCGGGCGCCGCGCACGCCGAGGAAGAGCGCGGGGTCGGCGCGGCCGCGCGCCGAGAAGCCCGGCCGCGCACGCACCAGGTAGGCGTCGATCGCGGCCTGCGCGTGGCTGCCGAGCGGCACGAGCCGCTGCTTGCCGCCCTTGCCGCGCACCCGCACGAAGTCGCGATCGAGCACATCGTCGACGTCGAGGCCGACGGCCTCGGAGATGCGCGCTCCGGTCGCGTAGAGCAGCTCGACGAGCGCGCGGTCGCGCAGCTGCACCGGCTCGTCGCCGCCCGCGGCGTCGATGAGCCGCAGCACCTCGTCGACGGTGAGCGCCTTCGGCAGTCGGGCCGGCGGCTTCGGCGCCCGCAGCTCGACGGCGACGTCGTCGGCGGCGAGCCCCTCGTCGACGACGAAGCGGTGCCAGCCGCGCATGCTCGAGGCGATGCGCGTCGCCGACGAGGCGGCGAGGCCGGCACCGCCCTCGGCCGGGTCGAGGCGCAGTTGCGCGACGAACTCCTGCGCGTCGGCGGCGCCGATCGCGGCCGGGTCGTCGATGCCGCGCTCGCGCAGCCAGTCGAGGTAGCGGTCGAGGTCGCGCCGGTAGGCGTCGAGGGTGTGCGCCGACAGCCCCCGCTCGATGCGCAGATGCCGCCGATAGGCGCGGGCGGCGCGCCCGAGCCGGTCGGCCGGCGCCGGTGCGGCGCTCGGGTCGGCGGGCGCGGGCTCGCCGGGCGCGGGCTCGGCGGCGCTCATGCCGCAACCGCTCGCGAAGCGCCTGGGCTCCCGATCTCGCCGCGCATCCGCGTCGCCCCGCGCATCCGGCCGCTCCTCCGCATCCGCCCGGCTCAGGCGCGCCCGCCGTCGGCGAGCGCGCGCGGCGTCGGCGAGGGGAAGCGCGACCGGGTCGGCCACGGGGTGCCGGGGTCGCGGAGCGTCGTCCAGCCGCGGCGGCGCGACTCCGAGGCGGCGAGCACGGCGTGCAGCACGGCCGGGTTGTGGAGGTCGCCGGCGAGGATCGCGTCGACCGCGTCGTCGAGCGAGAGCCATTCGACGACGATCTCGGCCTCCTCGGCGGTGCGGGCGTAGCGCTCCGGGGTCGGGGCGAGGCCGCGGGCGAGGAAGATGCGGATCGACTCGCTCGAGCCGCCCGGCGAAGTGAAGAAGTCGAGCAGCAGGTGCCACTCGCGGGCGGCGAGGTCGGCCTCCTCGGCGAGCTCGCGCTTCGCGGTCTCGAGCGGCGACTCGGCGGGCGCGTCGAGCAGGCCCGCCGGCAGCTCCCAATCGCGGTGCCGCACGGGGTGGCGGTACTGGCGGATCAGCGCGAGCCGGTCGTCGTCGTCGAGCGCGAGCACGGCGACCGCGCTCGTGTGGTCGAGGTACTCGCGGGTGAGCTCGCCGTCGCCGAGGCGGAAGGTGTCGGAGGTGATGTTCCACACCCAGCCGTGCAGCTTCGTCTCGGTCGAGACGATCTCGACCTCGGCGCGCTCGTCGCGCGGCGACGGCGCCACGGCTACTCCCCGGCCGGTTCGGCGCCGAGGTCGGCGTCGTCGATCTCGACGAGCCGGCTCGCGGCCTGGCGGTCGAGGGCGGCGGCGACGAGCGCGGCGAACAGCGGGTGGGCGCGGTTCGGGCGCGACTTCAGCTCGGGGTGGGCCTGGGTGGCGACGTAGAACGGGTGCACGTCGGCGGGCAGCTCGACGAACTCGACGAGCGCGCCGTCGGGCGAGGTGCCCGAGAAGCGCAGCCCGGCGGCGGCGATCTCGTCGCGGTACTTGTTATTCACCTCGTAGCGGTGGCGGTGTCGCTCCTCGACCTCGGTGGCGCCGTAGACGCCGGCGACGACCGAGCCGGGCTCGAGCGCGGCGGGGTACGAGCCGAGGCGCATGGTGCCGCCGAGGTCGCCGCCGTCGACGATGTCGACCTGCTCGGCCATCGTCGCGATCACCGGGGTGAGCGTGTCGGGGTTGAACTCGGTCGACGAGGCGCCCTCGATGCCGGCGACGTTGCGCGCGTACTCGATGACCATGCACTGCAGTCCGAGGCAGAGGCCGAGCACCGGGATGCGGTTCTCGCGCGCGAAGCGCAGCGCGCCGAGCTTGCCCTCGATGCCGCGGATGCCGAAGCCGCCGGGCACGCAGATGCCGTCGACGTCGCCGAGGTTCGCCTTCGCGCCCTCGGGGCTCTCGCAGTCGTCGGAGGCGACCCAGCGCAGCTCGACCTTCGTGCGGTTCGCGAAGCCGCCGGCGCGCAGCGCCTCGCTCACCGAGAGGTAGGCGTCGGGCAGGTC
>JAAYAS010000050.1 GCA_012719255.1 Microbacteriaceae bacterium
CGCCGCCGCCGTCGCCGCGGCTCGGGCTCGGGCGGCGAGACGTCGCCCGCCGCCGAGGGCGGCGCCCCCGCCGAGCAGTGACCGGTGCCGCCGCCGTCGGCGCGCCCGGCGGCGGCGCTGCGCGCGGCGCCCGCTAGGCGAGCAGCCCCGAGCCGGTGCCGAGGGCGAGGATGCGGTCGAGCTGCTCCGGCTCGGTGGTGTGCTCGCCGAGCCGGTTCGGCTTGCCGTCGCCGTGGTAGTCGCTCGAACCGGTGACGATGAGGTCGAACTTGCGCGCGTAACCGCGCAGCAGCGAGCGGCTCAGCTCGTCGTTCT
Organism: Microbacteriaceae bacterium; assembly: GCA_012719255.1. Taxonomy (GTDB): domain Bacteria; phylum Actinomycetota; class Actinomycetes; order Actinomycetales; family Microbacteriaceae; genus Gulosibacter. Next base: position 316 of record JAAYAS010000050.1, read on the forward strand.
CGCGGTGGCCGATCTCGACGCCCCGCAAGCCCGCCTCGACGAGCTCGCCGAGCGCGCTCCCCTGCATCCCGCGCTGGCCGCGGCTGCCCGGATGCGCGATCACGGCGACCCCGCCGGCGTCGCGGATGAGCCGGATCGCCTCGGTCGGATGCGGCGCGAAGTGCGGCTGGTAGTAGCCGCCGCGCCAGTGGAGGATCGTCTCGAACGCCGCGGTGCGGTCGGCGACGATGCCCTTGCGGGCGAGCGCGTCGGCGATGTGCGGGCGGCCGATGGTGGCGCCCTCCTCGGCCTCGGCGAGCACGTCGTCCCAGTGCAGCGGGTAGTCGGCCGAGATGCGCTCGACCATCCGCTCGGCCCGCGAGAAGCGGCTCTCGCGGATCTCGCGCATCGTGTCGAGCAGCTCGGCGTGCGCGGGGTCGACGAGGTAGCCGAGCATGTGCACCGAGCCGGGGCCGATCTGCGTCGAGAACTCGACGCCGCCGAGCAGCGCGATGCCGAGGGCGCGCGCCTCGGCGGCGGCCTCGTCCCAGCCGTCGAGCGAGTCGTGGTCGGTGAGCGCGACGGTGCCGAGCCCGGCCCGGGCGGCCTGCCGCATCACCTCGGCCGGCGGCTCGGTGCCGTCCGACACGGTCGAGTGCACGTGCAGGTCGATGGGCAGCGAGTCGTCGTAGGGCCGGGATGCGGCGGCGGAGTCGGGCATGCCCCGATCCTATCGAGGGGCGGGCGCCGTCGAGGGGCGGTCGGCGGGCCGCGCTCGGGCCGGCCGGTTACGCTGGTGCACGCCATGAGCCCGTCATCCCGCCCGCCGCGGCGCCGCCCCCATCCCGCCTGGGGCATCGTCGGCGCACTGCTCGCGATCGTCGTCGCCGCCGCCTGCCTGGCGCTCGTCTGGCCGCAGGCCCTCGGACTGCAGCGCGAGCTGCCGTTCACCCAGCTCGTGTCGTTCCGGCTCGTGGGGGCCATCGGGCTCGCCGGCGTGCTGCTCGTCGTCGCGTTCGCGCTGCTCGTCTCGCGGCGGCTGCGGGCGCTGCTCGCCGCGAGCGCGACAGTGCTGCTCGTGGCGACGCTCGCCGCCGCCGGCATCGTGCTCGTGCGCGGCACGACCGCCGCCGTGCCGGCGACCGGCGCACCGGAGGCGGTGCGCGTGCTCGCCTGGAACACGCTCGGCAACGAGCCGGGCTCGCCGACCATCGCGCAGCTCGCGCTCGACTACGACGCCGACGTGCTCATGCTCCCCGAGACGACCCTCGACATGGGGCTCGAGATCGCGGGCCTGCTCGGCGAGCAGGGCCGGCCGATGTGGGTGCTCTCGTCGACGCCGGCGCCCGGCTACCGGGCCGCCGAGACGACGCTGCTCGTGTCGGCCGAGCTCGGCGAGTACGAGGTGGTCGACGACTACGGCGACACGAGCGTGCTCGCCTCGGTCGTCGCCGATCCGGTCGACGGCACCGGACCTCGGCTCATCGCCGCGCATCCGGTCGCGCCGGTGCCCGAGCACATGGCGAACTGGCGGGCCGATCTCGAGTGGCTCGCGGGGCTGTGCACCGGCGACGCCATCGTCGCCGGCGACTTCAACGCGACCCTCGACCACCTCGCCGGCCTCGAGGCGCCGGGCGCCGACGGCGCGGTGCTCGGCGAGTGCCGCGACGCCGCGCTCGACGCCGGCGCGGCCTCGCTCGGCACCTGGACGAGCGGCAAGCCGCCGCTGCTCGTGCCGGCGATCGACCACGTCATGCACGCCGGCGACTGGGAGGTGACCGGCTTCGAGGTGATCACCCGCGAGGACCGCTCGGGCTCCGACCACCGCCCGGTGTTCGCCGAGCTGCGCCGGCCGACCGGCTGAGCGGCGTGCGGACCGGGCGGCGCGCGGGCCCGGCGCACCCCGCGCGCTCAGGCCGATGCGCGACACTGTTCGGATGACCGAGACCACCAGCGCCGAGTCGGCCGCCGACTCGCTCACCTCGAACCGCAGCACCACCCCGCAGTCGGAGGGCTTCCGGGCCTTCATCTCGAGCGGGTGGGCCGAGCGCGACGAGACGATCCCCGCTCCCCGCCCCGCCGCATCCTCGGCCGCCGCGCACCGCGCGCAGCTGTCGGCGTTGCACCCCGGCGAGCGCATCGTGATCGCCGCGGGCGAGCCGAAGCAGCGGTCGAACGACACCGACTACCCGTACCGCGCGCACACCGCATTCGCCTGGCTCACCGGCTGGGGCTCCGACACGGTGCCCGGCAGCGTGCTCGTGCTCGAGCCGCGGCAGGGCGAAGACGGCCACGACGCGACGCTCCACTTCCGCGAGGGCGCGGGCCGCGACACCGACGAGTTCTACGCGAACCCGGCGATCGGCGAGTTCTGGACCGGCGCGCGCCCCTCGCTCGCGCAGGTCGCCGCCGATCTGCAGCTCGCGACCGCGCCGCTCGACGACTTCCGCCCGCGCCGCGGCGACCTCGAGCTCGGGAGCCCCGGCCTCGCGCAGGAGCTCAGCGAGCTGCGGCTCGTGAAGGACGACTTCGAGGTCGGCGAGCTGCGCGCCGCGATCGACGCGACCCACCGCGGGTTCGAGGACCTCATCCGCGCCCTCCCCCGCGCCGCCGAGCACCCCCGCGGCGAGCGGATCATCGAGGGCGCCTTCGCCGCCCGAGCCCGCCTCGAGGGCAACGACGTCGGCTACGGCACGATCGCCGCGGCCGGCCCGCACGCCTGCATCCTGCACTGGACCGACAACGACGGCGCCGTGCTCCCCGGCGACCTCGTGCTCGTCGACGCCGGCGTCGAGATGGACTCGTACTTCACCGCCGACATCACCCGCACGCTGCCGGTCGACGGCCGCTTCACCGAGGTGCAGCGCCGCGTCTACGAGGCGGTGCGCCGCGCCGCCGACGAGGCCTTCGCGATCGTGCGGCCGGGCATCCGGTTCCGCGAGGTGCACGAGACGGCGCTGCGCTCGATCGCCGAGTCGCTCGACGAGTGGGGCGTGCTGCCGATGCCGCTCGCCGAGGCGCTCGAGCCGCAGAACCAGCCGCACCGCCGGTACATGGTGCACGGCACGAGCCACCACCTCGGCCTCGACGTGCACGATTGCGCGCAGGCCCGTCGCGAGATGTACCTCGAGGGCGAGGTGCGCGAGGGCATGGTGTTCACGATCGAGCCGGGCATGTACTTCCAGCCCGACGACCTCACGGTGCCCGAGGAGCTGCGCGGCATCGGCGTGCGCATCGAGGACGACATCCTCGTCACCGCCGACGGCGCCGAGAACCTCTCCATCGCGATTCCGCGCACCGCCGACGACGTCGAGGCCTGGATCGCCGAAGTGCGGCTCGGCTGACCCCATCCCGACGACGTCGGACGGACCCGGCGCCCCTTCGGGTGCCGGGTCCGTCCGGTGACCCTGATGCCGTCGGGATCAGCGCCGCCCGGTCGGCCGGATCGCGCCGATCGTGGCGGCCACGAGTCCGAAGAGCACGCCGCCGATCGGCCACACCATCCAGTTGCGCTCCCAGCCGTCGAAGACGAAGCCCCAGACGAGGAAGACGAGCAGCACCAGCAGCCAGTAGGGCCCGGCGATGCGGCCGATGAGCTCGTCCTCCTGGATCTTCTCGGGGCTGTAGTCGCCCTCGGCGGTGATGCGGTCGAGCGCGGATCGGCCCATCGAGGCGACCACCAGGACCCCCACGGCGAGCGCGATGCCGAGCATCGTGATGACGATGCCGATGGTCTCGAGCGCCCCGCCCTCCTGGGCGCCGGTGCCGCTGATCACCGCCGAGACGGCGATCGAGAGCAGGATGAGCGCGACGCCGCCGGCGATGCCGAGTGCGAAGCGGGTGGTGCCGGCCTCGCGGCGGGCGCGGTAGCGCGCGCTCGCCTCGGGGCTCAGCTCGATGACCCGGCCCTCGTTCTTCGAGTAGCGGCTCATCGACACGCCGGCGAAGATGAACATCCCCACCCCGAGGGCGAGCGCCAGGAAGAAGAGCAGGAGCCCGAGCGGCTCGCCGTCGAAGCGCAGCACCCCGCTCGATGCGGTCGACGGCGCGCCCTCGAATCCGACGAGCATGGCCGCGCCGGCGAGCACGGCGAGCACGCCGCCCGAGATGAGCAGCGAACCCCGCCGCTGCACCTCGAGGAAGCGCTCGGCCTCGCCGTCGCTGAAGCGCACCGGCTCGACGATCGAGCGGTCGAGCTCGGCGCGGATCCCGAGGTCGTCGGCGAGCTCGTCGAGGTTGCCGAACTGGGCGATCACGCGGCCGACGGCCTCGTTCTCGCTCGCGCCCTCGGCGCGCAGCTCGTGGTAGCGGTCCTCGCTCATCTGCTGCAGCTCGCGCTTGGCCCGCCGCACCTCGTCGCTCGAGGGCAGCGCCGCGAACATGCGGTCGATGTAGTCGGTGATGGTGTTCATGATGCAGTCCCTCCGGACTCAGTCCTCCCGGACGAATCGGCCGACGACCTCGACGGCCGTCCGCCACTCGTCGCACTTGTCGCGGTAGTGCCGCGCCCCCGCCTCGGTGACGCGATAGTAGGTGCGGGGCCGGCCCTGGGTCTCGTCGCCCTTGAACGACTCGAGCAGCCCCGACTGCTCGAGTCGGCGCATCGCCGAGTAGAGCGTGGTCTCCTTGATCTCGTAGCGGCCCTCGGTGCGCTCATCGATGCGCTTCGAGACGGCGTAGCCGTACGAGGGGGCGTCGAGCAGCGAATCGAGCACGAGCAGGTCGATGGTGCCGCGGATGAGGTCGCCGCCGATCATGCCGCGCCCCCTTCCGTGTCCGCGTGCGTCCATAGCTGTGCCAGGCGTACGTTGCGTGATGCAGTAGTTACTCTAGCAGACATACTGTGCGTGATGAAGTAGACGGGCGGAATCGATTCGGAGCCGCGCTGAGCACCCTCAGCGGCGCTCGGCGGCGAGCACGCCGGCCACGATGAGGAAGAGCGTGCCGGCGATCGGCCAGACGAGCCAGCTCGCGAGCCACGAGCCTGCGAGGAGGCTCCAGGCGAGGTAGAGGAGCGCCACCGCGCTCCAGTACGGCGCGATGAGCCCGGCGATGCGGCGATCGCGCTCGAGCTTCGCGGGTGAGAGGAGGCCGTGGTCGCCGGCGCGGTCGTGCGCGCGGGCGCCGAGCGCCGCGACGGCGAGGAGCCCGGCCGAGGCGCCGACGCCGAGCAGGCGGACGACGGCGGCGATGCCGGCGATCGGCCCGAAGACCGGACCGCCGCCGCCGATGACCTCGAGCAGGTGCGCCGCCGCGAACGCGATGACGACGACGAGCAGCGCGATGACGACGGCGAGCGCCGTGCGCCCGCGCGCCGACCGGGCGAGGCGGCCGTGCCGCTCGAGTGCCGCGGGGCTCAGCGGCACGACCGGGCCGTTGCGCGGCCCCGCGCGCCGGACGACCCGGCCCGCGGCGAAGAAGAGGGCGACGGCGCCGGCGAGCGCGACGACGAGCAGCCCGACGCCGAGCGGCGTGCGGTCGGGGCCCGGGCCCCGGCCCGGCACGCCGAGGCCGAGGATGCCGCCGGCGATGACCGCGAGCAGCGCCACCGCGCCGAGCACGACGACGACGCCGAGCCCGATGAGGAGCCCGGCGTTGCGCAGGGCGCGCACGAACCGCTCCGACTCGGCATCGCCGGGCGGCGCGGGGCTGCCGGGCGGGGCGGGGATGCGGTGGTCGGGCTCGGGGCGCACTCCTCACCCCTCGCGCGGCGACCGGTCGTCGCGCGGCGGGGTCGGCGCAGTCGGCGCCGCGGGCGGTGCCGGCGGGACGTGCGGCGCCGAGGGCGCGGCAGTCGTCGGCGGCTCGGCGGCCGGGCGCGACTCCGGCGCGGGTGCCGGACCGCCGGCGGCAGCCTCGCGCTCGCGACGGCGGAGCTCGTCCTGCATCTCGCCGTAGGTGCGCGGCGGGCCGACAGGGGCCGCGGTCGAGGCGGGGGCGCCCGCATCCGCACCGGGGATGACGGCACCGGGAGCGCCGGGGGCAGCTGCCGGCGCACCCGGGCGGCCGGCCGCATCCGGGGCCCCGTACCAGCGCGCCTGCGGCGCGGCGGGCGGCGGAAGCGTGCCCGCCGCGCCGCCGAGGATCCGCCGCACCTCCCCGGCGTGCTCGCGCGCGACGATGAGGTCGTAGCGCGAGGCGGTCACCTGCATCATCGAGGTGAACTCGCGCTTGTCGGGCGAGATCGCGTAGCCGATCATGCCCCAGATGGACCCGAACACCGCGCCGAGCAGCATGATGCCGAGCACCATCGCGAGGTTCGACGCGGGGTCGAGCAGCAGCATCACCGCGCCGAAGAACAGGCCGAGCATGAGGCCGCTCATCGCGCCGCTCATCGCCGCCCGCCAGTAGCTCATCCGGCCCGTCACGCGCTCGATCGAGCGCAGGTCGCTGCCGACGATCGACACCGACTGCACCGCGAAGCCCTCCGAGTGCACGAGCCGGTCGACCGCGGCGCGGGCATCCTCGTAGAGCGCGTACGAGGCGACGACGTCGCCGTCGGGCACGCGCGGGAAACGGCTGGCGGAACGGGGATTCTTCGACGGGCTCACGAGGCTCATTGTCGCGGTGCGCCGCAGGGAACCGGCTGGGTGCGCCCACTACGATGACGGGTGTGAGCGTTTCGAAGGTCTACGTCGCCCGTCTGGCGAGCACCCCGGTGTTCGACCCCGACGGCGATCGCGTCGGCCGATTCCGCGACGTCATCGTGAACTACCGCTCCGAGCACTCGCCGCACGTCAACGGCATCCTCGTCGAGCTCACCGGCACCCCGCGGCGCACCGTGTTCGCGCCGATGAGCGAGGTGTCGTCGATCGGCTCGGCGCAGCTCATCGTCGACTGGCCCGAGGTCGACCAGCGCTCGTTCGAGCAGCGCGGCGAGGAGGTGCGGGTGCTCGCCGACCTGCTCGACCGCGCCGCGACGATCCGCGCCGACGGCCGCCGCGGCGTCGTCGAGGACGTCGCCATCGTCGAGGACGACGCCGGCGAGTGGTCGATCGGCGAGCTCTTCCTCCGCCTGCCCCGCACCTCGAAGGCGCTGTTCGGCAAGGCGCCCACCGCGTACGCGAGCTGGGCCGAGATCGAGCTCGACCTCGACCCCGAGGGCGACACGCCCGCCACCCAGTTCCTCACCGCGCACTCCGAGATGGCGCCGTCCGACCTCGCCGACGCGCTGCTCGAGCTGCCGGAGGAGCGGATGCTCGAGGTCGCCGAGGAGATCCCCGACGAGCGGCTCGCCGACGTGCTCGAGGAGATGCACGAGGACGACCAGGTCGTCATCATCGAGCACCTCGCCGAGGAGCGCGCCGCCGACGTGCTCGACCGCATGCAGCCCGACGACGCCGCCGACCTCGTCGCGCGCCTCGACGACGAGAAGTCGGAGTCGCTGCTCGCCCTAATGGAGCCCGACGAGGCCGAGGACGTGCGGATGCTGCTCGAGTTCGAGCCCGACACCGCCGGCGGCCTGATGACGACCGACCCGATCATCGTCTCGGCCGACACCACGATCGCCGAGGCGCTCGTGCTCATCCGCCGGCAGGAGATCGCCCCCGCGCTCGCGACCAGCGTGTTCGTCACCGTCTCGCCCTACGAGCCGCCGACGGGCCGCTACCTCGGGCTCGCGCACTTCCAGAAGCTGCTGCGCTACCCGCCGCACGAGCGGCTCGGCTCGATCATCGACAAGCGCATCGAGCCGGTGCGCACCACCGCGAGCGACGTCGACGTCGTGCGCGCGCTCGCCCGCTACGACCTCGTCGCGCTGCCGGTCGTCGACGACGACGAGCGGCTCGTCGGCGTGATCACCGTCGACGACGTGCTCGACCACATCCTCCCCGACGACTGGCGCTCGGTGCCGCGCGAGGACTACCCGGAGACCGGCGCGATCACGCTGCCGGTGCGGGTCGCGCCCGCCGCCGAGGCCGCCGCCCCGCCCGCGAAGGGCCGTCGCGGCTTCCTGCGAGGAGGGCGGCGATGACCGACGTCGACGACGACGAGGTGCTCGGCCGTCCGAAGTCGGACCGGCCCTCGCGCGCCGAGCGCACGCAGCGCCGCCGCCGGCGCGTCGAGCGCCGCGGCCGCGACGACAAGGGCGAGCAGCGCCGCGACGGCGATCTGCTCGGCCGCGTCATGGAGGGCATCGCCCGCGCCTCCGGCACGCCCGGGTTCCTGCTCGTGCTCACCGTGTTCGTCGCGGTCTGGCTCGGCTGGAACACGCTCGCGCCGGCCGCCTGGCGCTTCGACTCGTCCGACCTCGGCTTCACGGTGCTCACGCTCGCGCTCTCGCTGCAGGCCTCGTACGCCGCGCCGATGATCCTGCTCGCGCAGAACCGGCAGGACGACCGCGACCGCGTGCAGATCGAGCAGGACCGGCAGCGCGCCGAACGCAACACCGCCGACCTCGAGTACCTCATGCGCGAGATCGTCGCCCTGCGGATGGCGATGAAGGACGTCGCCTCGAAGGACTTCATCCGCGCCGAGCTCAGCTCGCTGCTCGAGGACATCGAGGAGCTCGACGAACCCGAGCCCGAGCCCGAGCCGGACCCCGCGCCGACCGCCGGCGCCGACCGCGAGCCGCGCCCGTGAGCGCCCTCGCCGACCGCATCCGCGCCGAGCTCGCCCGCGTCGACGACCCCGAGCTGCGGCGCCCGCTCACCGAGCTCGGCATGATCGGCGCCGTCGAGGCCGACGGCGCCGGCCCCGTGCGCGTCGAGCTGCTGCTCACCATCGTCGGCTGCCCGGCCGCCGGCCGCATCGAGGCCGACGCCCGCGCCGCGATCGAGCGCGCCGTCGGCGACCGCCCCTACGACCTCGAGGTCGGCGTGATGACGAAGGCGCAGCGCGACGAGCTCGTCGCGCTCGTGCGCGCCGGCCGGCCGAGCGGCAACCCGTTCGGCGAGGGCTCGCTCACCCGCGTCGTCGCGGTGACGAGCGGCAAGGGCGGCGTCGGCAAGTCGACCGCGACCGTCAACCTCGCCGCGCAGCTCGCCGCCGACGGGCTCGCCGTCGGCATCGTCGACGCCGACGTGCACGGCTTCTCGATCCCGGGCCTGCTCGGCATGGCCCCCGGCACGCAGCCGACGCAGGTCGGCGAGCTCATGCTGCCGCCGGTCGCGCACGGCGTGTCGGCGATCTCGATCGGCATGTTCCTGCGCTCCCCCGACGAGGTCGTCGCCTGGCGCGGGCCGATGCTGCACCGCACGCTCGAGCAGTTCCTCACCGATGTGCACTTCGGCGACCTCGACGTGCTGCTCCTCGACCTGCCGCCCGGCACCGGCGACATCGCGATCTCGCTCGGCCAGCTGCTGCCCGGCGCCGAGGCGGTCGTCGTCACCACGCCGCAGCCGGCCGCCGCCGAGGTCGCCTGGCGCTCGGGCGCGGTCGCCCGCAAGACCGGGATGCGCGTGGTCGGCGTCCTCGAGACGCTCTCGCCGGCGACCGGCCCCGACGGCGCGCGGTTCGCGCTCTTCGGCGAGGGCGGCGGCGCCGCCGTCGCCGAGCGGCTCGACGTGCCGCTGCTCGCGCAGGTGCCGATCTCGACGCCGCTGCGCGAGGCCGGCGATGCGGGCGCGCCGATCGTGCTCGCGCATCCCGGCGATCCCGCGGCGATCGCTCTGCGGGAGGCGGCGCGCGCCATCGCCCGCCGACCGCGCGGCCTCGCCGGCCGCCCGCTCGGGCTCAGCCCGGCCTAGCGGCGCGCCGCGCGCACCGGGGCGGGCGCGCCGACGGCGCGGAGCGCCCCGTCGCACCTCGTGGGTCTAGGTCGCCTCGTCGTCGAAGGGCGCGAATCCGGGCCGCGCCGGGCCGGTCGCCGCGCCCTCGGCGCCCTCGGCGGCGTCGACCGCCCACGCCGGCCGCGAGGCGGCGATCGCGCTCGCCGCGGCCGCGCTCGTCGCGGCGGCGATGCCCGCCCCGACCGTCGGCGCCGGCTTCGGCTTCGCGGGGGTGTCGAGGTCGAACCAGGCGTCGCGGATGATGCGGCGCGGGTCGTACTGGCGCGGGTCGAGCTTGCGCCAGTCGTCGATGTCGAAGTCCTCGCCGAGCTCCTCGCTCACGCGCTCCTTCGCGGTGTCGGTCCAGCTGCGGGCCTTCTTGATGAGCTGGGCGAACTGCTGCGCGAGGCCCGGCAGCCGCTCGGGCCCGAAAATGAGCATGGCGATGACGCCGATGATCAGCAGCTTGTCGAACGTCAGTGCGCCCATCGCACCAGGATAGCCCGGAGCGGTAGCCTTGTCGGATCATGTCGGACTACGAGCTGAGCCGTCGCTACATCGACGAGCAGACCGAGGAGCGCGCGGAGCAGGCGCACGCCCGCCGCATGGCGCTCGAGCACGGCCTGCTCACGGTGTCGCCGACGCTCGGCGCGCACCTCGCGTTCGTCGCCGCGGCGCTCGGCGCCGAGCGGATCATCGAGGTCGGCTCGACCGCCGGGCTCACCTCGACCTGGCTGCGGCGGGGCGCGCCGCGGGCGGTGCTCACCTGCCTCGACGCCGAGTCGGAGTACCTCGCCGAGACCCGGCAGGCGCTCGTCGCCGCCGGCCACGCGCCCGCGCGCATCCGCTGCATCGCCGGCGAGCCGCTCGAGCTGCTGCCGCGGATGAGCGACGACTCCTACGACCTCGTCGTCATCGCCGGCGACCCGGCGCACGCCGCCGGCCACCTGCAGCACGCGCTGCGGATCGTGCGGCCGGGCGGCGCCATCCTCGTGCTCGACGCGCTCGCCGGCGGCCGGGTCGCCGACCCGGCCCGCCGCGACCCGGTCACCTCCTCGCTGCGGGCGCTGCTGCGCGAGCTGCAGCGCCACCCCGACCTCGCCGCCTCGGTGCTGCCCATCGACGGCGGCGTGCTGCAGCTCACCACCGTCGCCGGCTGAGGGGCGGCCGGGGGCCGCCGCCGGCGGTCGGAAAACGACGACGGGGCGCCCGGGATACCGGACGCCCCGTCGGACGAGAACGCGGATCAGCTCTCGACGGCGGCCGAAAGGGCCGATGCGAGCTCGGTCGCCTCCTCGTCGTTCACCGAGACGACCAGACGCCCGCCGCCCTCGAGGGGGACGCGGACGATGATGAGACGACCCTCGCGGACCGCCTCCATGGGACCGTCGCCGGTGCGCGGCTTCATTGCAGCCATAAGCTCTGCCTCCTGTGCTGAGTTGTTCTCGGCTATTATCCCACTCCTCGCCGACAGGTCCGCCGACCGGGAGTCGGCGCTCGGCCATCTCGTGCCGCGGCGACCGATAATGACGCAGTATTTCCATGCACGGGAATGGAAACCGGGATTCTGCGGTTTCCCCGAACATCGACCGCTACAGTCGATCTGTCCCATGCACCTGCCGAAAGGACCCTCATGGCTGAGTTCACTCTCCCCGACCTTCCCTACGACTACTCGGCGCTCGAGCCGCACATCTCCGCGAAGATCATGGAGCTGCACCACTCGAAGCACCAGGCGACCTACGTGAAGGGTGCGAACACGGCCCTCGAGCAGCTCGCCGAGGCGCGCGACAAGGGCGACTTCGCGAACATCAACAAGCTCGAGAAGGACCTCGCCTTCAACGTCGGCGGCGTCAACAACCACTCGATCTTCTGGACGAACCTCACCCCCGACTACGAGGAGCCCGCCGGCTCGATCAAGGACCTCCTCGACAACCAGTTCGGCGGCCTCGAGACCTTCAAGAAGCAGTTCGCCGCCGCGGCGCTCGGCATCCAGGGCTCGGGCTGGGCGGTGCTCGGCCGCGACAACGCGACCGGCAACGTGCAGACCTTCCAGCTGTTCGACCAGCAGGGCAACGTGCCGTTCGGCGTGACGCCCCTGCTCATGCTCGACATGTGGGAGCACGCCTTCTACCTCGACTACCTCAACGTCAAGCCCGACTACGTCGAGGCGTTCTGGAACATCGTGAACTGGAAGAACGTCGGCGAGCGCCTCGACGCCGCCGTCGCCGCGAGCAAGTAGCCCGCGCTTCCGACCGCGCACCGCGCCCCGTGCATCCTCCTCGGATGCGCGGGGCGCGTTCGCGTCGGCGGGTCGAGCCCTGGCCCGCAGTGCGGCCCGCGCTCCCCCGGACGACCGGTGCGTTCCAGAACCACCGGTGGCCTTCTGGTCGGCCCGTGGCTCGCAGGTCGGCCAGTGGTTCGCAGAGCGACCGGCGATCCGCAGGCCGACCAGCGACCCGCAGAATGACCGCTCCTGCGGGACCGGCCAGTCTGCGAACGGGCGGCTGACCTGCGAACGGGCGGCCGGTCTGCGGGTCACCAGTCATTCCGCGGCGGCGGCCGACCGGGCGGCGCCCCTCACGCCGCATCGGCGCCCGGCCTCGCCGGTCCATTGCTCGCGCGTGACGGCTCCGCACCCCGGGCCGCTCGGCGAGCGCGGCTTCAGCGCCGGACCTCGACCGGCCCACCCGGGCGTCGCGGCTAGCGCCGCTTCAGCGCCGGGAAGTCCTCCTCGCGCCACTCGTTCGGGATGCGCTCGGCGCGGCGGGCGAGCTGCTGCTCGCGGTCGCGGAGCTCGACGCGGCGGATCTTGCCGGAGATCGTCTTCGGCAGGTCGGCGAACTCGAGGCGGCGCACGCGCATGTACGGCGGCAGCGCCTGGCGGGCGTGGAGCAGCACCTCGAAGGCGGTCGCCTCGTCGGGCTCCCAGCCGGCGGCGAGCTGCACGTACGCCTTCGTGATGTTCAGGCGGGTGTCGTCGGGCGCGCCGACGACGGCGGCCTCGGCGACCGCCGGGTGCTCGATGAGCGCCGACTCGACCTCGAACGGCGACACCTTGTAGTCGCTCGACTTGAAGATGTCGTCGACGCGGCCGATGAACGTGTAGCGCCCCTCGGGGTCGCGCTGCGCGACGTCGCCGGTGTGGAACAGCTCGCCGCGGCGGCGGTCGGCGGTCGCCTCGTCGTTGCCGATGTAGCCCGACATGATGTTCAGCGGTCCGCCGCCGCGCAGCTCGACGCACACCTCGCCCTCGGCGCGGGGCCGGTCGGCGGGGATGCGCTCATCGGTGCGCTGATCGACGAGCACGATGTCGACGCCCGGCAGCGGCCGGCCCATCGAGCCGGGCACGACCGAGTCGGCGGGCGCGTTCGCGATGATCGCGGTGGTCTCGGTCTGGCCGTAGCCGTCGCGGATCTCGAGCCCCCACCACTCGCGGATGCGGGCGATCACCTCGGGGTTGAGCGGCTCGCCCGCCGAGAGCGCCTCGCGCAGGGCGCGGGGCTTGTCGGTGCGGCCGTGCTGGATGAGCATGCGCCACACCGTCGGCGGGGCGCAGAACGTCGTCACGCCCGCGCGGTCGAGGCGGGCGAGCAGCCGGTCGGGCTCGAACTTCGCGTAGTTGTCGACGTAGATCGTCGCCTCGGCGTGCCAGGGCGCGAAGAACGCGCTCCAGGCGTGCTTGCCCCAACCGGGCGACGAGATCACCATGTGCACGTCGCCGGGGCGCACGCCGAGCCAGTACATCGTCGTGAGGTGGCCGACCGGGTACGAGCGGTGGCTGTGCTCGACCATCTTCGGCTTCGAGGTGGTGCCCGAGGTGAAGTAGACGATCGCCGGGTCGTCGCCGCCGGCGCGCCGCTCGACGGGGGTGTCGGGGAAGTCGTCGGCGTCGGCGTAGGGGATGCGCGGGCGGTTGAGGTCGAACTCGTTGCGGATGCCGATGGCGACCCGCTCGGCGCCACGGGCGCCGCCGACCGCGATGACCCGGAAGTCGCCCTCGAACCAGTCGAACTTCTCGGAGTCGGCCTCGTCGGTGATGACCCACTTCACGCCGCCGCGCTCGACGCGGTCCTCGAGGTCGGTGGAGGCGAGCACGATCGCGGTCGGCAGCACGACGGCGCCGATCTTCAGCACCGCGAGCATCGACTCCCACAGCTCGACGCGGTTCGCGAGCATGAGCATCACGGCCTCGCCCGGCTGCACGCCGAGGTCGACGAGCCAGTTCGCGACGCGGTTCGAGCGGCGGCGCAGCGCGTCGAAACGGTGCTTCGCCTCGGTGTCGTCGTCCTCGACGATCCACAGCGCGACGTCGTCGTTGCCGTCGGCGATGACGTCGAACCAGTCGTGCGCCCAGTTGAAGTCGTCGCCGACCTCGGGCCAGGCGAACTCGCGGCGGGCGCGGGCGGTGTCGTCGCCGGCGGCGAGCAGCTGGTCGCGGGCCGCGCGGAAGGCGGCGGTGCCTGCGCCGGCGGTGCCGTCGGCGATGGGGCCGGTGGTGCGGGGGGTCTCCATCCCTGGAGTCTACGCCGCGCCGCGGAGCGGCCGCGGCCTACGGCGGCGTCCAGTCGTGGCCGATCACGAACCACATCCAGTGGAACCAGACGACCTGCGCGACGACCGCGACGAGCGGCACCGCGACCCGGTACAGCGGCGAGCGCGGCAGCGCGAGCGGACCGACGACGGCCGGGAACAGCGGGAGCAGCAGCCGGAAGATGGACGACTGCGGGTAGAACACCGCGAACAGGTACGAGAAGTAGGCGATGCCCCACATCCGCAGCTCGATGCCGAAGCGGCGCATCACCGGGTCGGCGAACCAGACGATCGCGACCGCGAGCGCGGCGAGCACCGCGAGCGTGCCCCAGGGCTGCCCGAACCAGAACTCCCCCGCCCAGAACCACGGCGTGAACGGCGGGGTGTGCTCGCCGCCGGTGTAGTGGTGGCGCCACGCGAACTCGGTGTCGAGGTAGCCGAAGAGCTCGCCGGTGGCGATCGCGCAGGCGGCGAGCCAGAGCAGGCCCGCGACGCCCGAGGCGATCGCGACGCTCCACGCCGCCCGCTGCTCGGCGGCGTCGAAGCGCTCGAGCCGGCGCACCCGCGAGGTCCAGTAGCGGTGCAGGATCACCAGCAGCAGTGCGAACGCCCACGCGAGCCCGGTGGGCCGGGTGAGCGAGGCGACGACGACGAGCGGCAGCATCTCCCACCAGCGACGGTCGACGAGCAGCTCGAGCAGCACCACGAGCATCCAGAAGTGCAGCGCCTCGGCGTAGCCGACCTGGAACATCGGCGACACCGGGCCGAGGCAGACGAGCAGCACCGCGAAGGTCGCGACGCCCTCGCCGGCGAAGCGCCGCAGCAGTCGGTGGAGGGCGAGCATCGCGCCGAGCCCGGCGACGAGCGAGACCGCCACCGCCGCGACCTCGTAGCCGAGCCCCGGCAGCAGCATCGCGGCGCGCACGACCATCGGGTACACCGGCATGAACGCCCAGGCGTTCTCGGTGACCCGGCCCTCGTCGTTCACCGGCAGCTCGGTCGGGTAGCCGCCGTAGGCGATGCGCTGGTACCAGGCGCCGTCCCAGATCGTCGCGAAGCGGAAGTAGTCGGGCTGCGCCTCGATCTGCCAGGTGTCCTCCTGCCGCTGCGCGTAGACGAGCATCATCGCGGTGGTGAGCAGGCGCGTGACGACGTAGATCACCGTCACCCGCGCCCAGGCCGGCAGCGCCGCCCAGCGGCGGGCGAGGGCGCTGCGGGGCGTCGGCTCGGGCGCCGGGCGGGCGGCGGGGTCGACGTGCCGCACCGGCAGCGGCGGCAGCGCCGCCCGCCTGCTCATCCGACCCCGCCCGTGAGCCAGCTCCGCAGCCCGCGCTCCACCGCGACGATCTCGTCGAGCCGCACCCGCTCGTCGTCGGCGTGCGCCTTCTGCGCGTCGCCGGGCCCGTAGTTCACGGCGGGCACGCCGAGCTCGCCGAAGCGGGCGACGTCGGTCCAGCCGTACTTCGGCATCGGCGCGCCGCCGACCGCGCGGAGGAAGTCCTGCGCCATCGGCGCGTCGAGGCCGGGCCGGGCGGCCGGCGAGCGGTCGAGCATCCGCACCTCGAAGCCCGCGAACCAGTCGCGCAGCCGGGCCTCGGCCTCGGCGAGGGTCTTGTCGGGCGCGAAGCGGTAGTTCACGTGCACGGCGCACTCGTCGGGGATGACGTTGCCGGCCACTCCCCCGCGGATGCCGACGGCGCTGAGGCCCTCGCGGTACTCGAGCCCCTCGACGGCGATCGTCGCCGGCTCGTGCTCGGCGAGGATGCGGAGCACCGGCGCGGCCGCGTGGATCGCGTTCTCGCCCGCCCACGCGCGCGCCGAGTGGGCGCGCCGGCCGCGCGTCACCACCTCGGCCCGCAGCGAGCCGTTGCAGCCGCCCTCGACGCGCGCCGAGGTCGGCTCGCCGAGGATCGCGAAGTCGGCGTCGAAGAGCTCGGGATGCGCGCGGGCGAGCCGCCCGAGGCCGTTGCGCTCGGCGGCGCGCTCCTCGTCCTCGTACCAGATCCAGGTCACGTCGACGACCGGGGCGACGAGCTCGGCGGCGAGCTTGAGCTGCACCGCGACGCCGCCCTTCATGTCGACGGCGCCGCGGCCGCGGAGGTACTCGCCCGGCTCGGTGCCCGGCACGTCGGCGGCCGCCTCGGCCCCGTCGACGGTCTCGAAGCGGCACGGCAGGTTCGCATTGATCGGCACGGTGTCGAGGTGGCCGGCGATCGCGACCCGCCGCTCGCGGCCGAGCTCGGTGCGGGCGACGACGGTCTGCCCGTAGCGCAGCAGCCGCAGGTGCGGCAGCCCCGTCAGCGCCGCCTCGACCGCATCCGCGATGCGCCGCTCGTCGCCCGACTCGGAGGGGATGTCGCAGAGGGCGCGGGTGAGCTCGACGGCGGAGGCGCGCAGGTCGAAGCGGTCGATCGGAGCCGGCATGCGAGCCAGTCTAGGGCCGCCCTCCGACACGGCCGCGCGCCAGTACGCTGGAGGCATGACTGCGACGCGACTCGCCTGGGGCGACGGCCTGGCCACTTTCGACGAGCACGGCTCGATGCTCGACTGCTGGTTCCCCGAGCCCCGTCTCGGCGGCGTGCCCGCCGGCCGCGACCGCGACCTCGCGCCGAAGCACCTCGCCGACCAGGCGCACGCCGACGAGCGCCGCGGCGTCGAGCTGCGGCCGGTCGTCGTCGAGATCGACCTCGACGCCCCGGTCGAGTCGGTCGGCGACGCCTACCTGCGCCTGCACCTGCTCTCGCACCTGCTCGTCGCGCCGAACACGATCAACCTCGACGGCATCTTCGGGCGCCTGCCCACGAACGCGTGGACCGACCTCGGCCCGATGCCCGCCGAGGCCGCCCGCGAGCGGCTGCCGCGGCTGCGCCGCGCCGGCATCCAGATCTACGCGATCGACAAGTTCCCGCGCCTGCTCGACTACGTCGCCCCGCAGGGCGTGCGCATCGCCGACGGCGGCCGGGTGCGGCTCGGCGCGCACCTCGCCCCCGGCACCGTGGTGATGCACGAGGGCTTCGTGAACTTCAACGCCGGCACGCTCGGCACCTCGATGGTCGAGGGCCGCATCTCGCAGGGCGTCGTCGTCGGCGAGGGCTCCGACATCGGCGGCGGCGCCTCGATCATGGGCACCCTCTCGGGCGGCGGCACGCAGCGCGTGCGCATCGGCGCCCGGTCGCTGCTCGGCGCGAACTCGGGCCTCGGCATCTCGCTCGGCGACGACAGCGTCGTCGAGGCCGGCCTCTACGTCACCGCCGGCACGAAGGTGCGCCTGCCGGGCGAGCTCGACGCCGCCGGCGCGCCGCGGGT
Source organism: Microbacteriaceae bacterium (assembly GCA_012719255.1). Taxonomy (GTDB): domain Bacteria; phylum Actinomycetota; class Actinomycetes; order Actinomycetales; family Microbacteriaceae; genus Gulosibacter. The sequence continues at coordinate 17,838 of JAAYAS010000050.1, forward strand.
CGTGAAGGCCGCCGAGCTCTCGGACGTGCCGAGCCTGCTGTTCCGCCGCAACTCGACCACCGGCGCGGTCGAGGCGATCTCGCGCGAGGGCGCGGGCATCCGGCTCAACTCCGAGCTCCACTAGCGCCGCCGGCGCCGGGCCGCCCCCGCGCGCATCCCCGAACGCCGAACGGCCGCTCCGAGGAGCGGCCGTTCGGCGTTTCGAGGGGGGATGCCCGTCAGGCGTGGTCGATGAACGAGCGGCCCTCGGGGTAGTCGCGGCGGGTGGCGCCGACGTAGAGCTGCTGCGGGCGGCCGATCTTGCCCTTCGGGTCGGCGTGCTGCTCGCGCCACTGCGCGATCCAGCCGGGGAGCCGGCCGATGGCGAACAGCGGCGTGAACATGCGGGTCGGGAAGCCCATCGCCTTGTAGATGATGCCGGTGTAGAAGTCGACGTTCGGGTAGAGGCGGCGCTCCTGGAAGTACTCGTCGTTGAGCGCGGCCTGCTCGAGCTCGACGGCGATCTCGAGCATCGGGTCGCTCACGCCGAGCTGGCCGAGCACCTCGTCGGCCGACTCCTTGACGAGCTTCGCGCGCGGGTCGTAGCTCTTGTAGACGCGGTGGCCGAAGCCCATGAGCTTGACCCCGTCCTCCTTGTTCTTCACGCGCTGCACGAAGCGGTCGACGCTCTCGCCCGACTCCTGGATCTGCGCGAGCATCGTGAGCACGGCCTCGTTGGCGCCGCCGTGGAGCGGGCCGTAGAGGGCCGAGATGCCGGCCGAGATCGACGCGTAGATGTTCGCCTCGGTCGAGCCGACGAGCCGCACGGTCGAGGTCGACGCGTTCTGCTCGTGGTCGGCGTGCAGGATGAGCAGCCGGTCGAGCGCCCGCGAGAGCACCGGGTTCACCTCGTACTCCTCGGCGAAGTTGCCGAAGTTGAGCTTGAGGAAGTTGTCGACGAACGACAGCGAGTTGTCGGGGTAGAGGAAGGCCTGGCCGATCGACTTCTTGTGCGCGTAGGCGGCGATCACCGGCAGCTTCGCGAGCAGGCGGATGGTGTTCACCTCGACGGCCTCGGCCGAGTGCACGTCGAGCGAGTCCTCGTAGTAGGTGGCGAGGGCGGCGACCGCCGACGAGAGCACCGACATCGGGTGGGCCGAGTAGGGCAGCGCGTCGAAGAGGTGCTTCACGTCCTCGTGGAGCAGCGTGTGGCGGGTGATGCGGTGCTCGAAGGCGCGGTACTCGTCCTCGGTGGGGAGCTCGCCGTAGATGAGCAGGTAGGCGACCTCGAGGAAGGTCGACTGCTTCGCGAGCTGCTCGATCGGGTAGCCGCGGTAGCGGAGGATGCCCTCATCGCCGTCGATGAAGGTGATCTCCGAGCGCGTCGACGCGGTGTTGACGAACCCGTAGTCGAGCCCGGTGAAGCCGGTCTGCTTCGTGAGGGTCGACAGGTCGAGCGAATCGCGGCCCTCGGTGGCCCGCAGGATGGGGAATTCCGCCGAACCACCCGGGTAGTTGAGGGTGGCGACCTCGGGCGCCTGCTGCGCCGAATCGTGCTGTGCGTTCACGGAGCCTCCTGTGGACGTGACGGGTGCTGACGTGGCGCTCCCGCTCGTGGCGGCGCGCTGTCGTCGTTCTAGCCTAACGGGCCTCGGCTGGTATTCACGGCGCCGACAACGGCCCCCGGCAAGTGATTGCCGTTCACTACAACTCGGATGCGGCGGTCGGGCCCTCGGGGCCGCTCGCGGCCGCGCGCAGCCGCGCCGCGGCGCGCTCGACGTCGGCGTCGAGCGCGGTGAGCGAGACGCGCACGTGCCGGCGCCCCGCATCCCCGTAGAACTCGCCCGGCCCGGCGATGATGCCGAGGTCGGCGAGCGCGTCGAGCGTCGTCCAGCAGTCGTCGCCGGTCGTGCCCCAGAGGTAGAGCCCGGCCTCCGAGCCGTCGATGCGCAGCCCCCACGCCTCGAGCGCGGGCTTCAGCAGCTCGCGGCGGCGGCGGTAGCGCTCGCGCTGCTCGGCGGCCTCGTCGTCGGCGGCGAGCGCGACGGCGAGCGCGTGCTGCACCGGCGCCGGGGTCATCAGCCCGGCGTGCTTGCGGGCGGTGAGCAGGCGCATGATGAGCGCCCGGTCGCCGGCGACGTACGCCGCCCGGTAGCCGGCGAGGTTCGAGCGCTTCGACAGCGAGGAGGTGACGAGCACGCCGGTGCGGTCGTCGCCGACGACCGCCGGGTCGAGCAGCGACGGGATGGGGCGGTCGGCCCACTCGTCCCAGCCGAGCTCGGCGTAGCACTCATCGTCGACGATCACCGCGCCGAGCTCGCGGGCGCGGGCGACGGCGGCGCGCAGCGAGTCGACGTCGCGCACCCGGCCGTCGGGGTTGCCGGGCGAGTTCAGCCAGACGAGCCGGGTCGACTCGGGCCAGTCGGCGGGGTCGTCGGCGCTCACGAGGTCGGCGCCGGCGAACAGCGCCCCCATCTCGTAGGTCGGGTAGGCGACCGACGGCTGCACGACGACGTCGCCCTCCCCGAGGCCGAGGAAGAACGCGCAGCTCGCGACGAACTCCTTCGAGCCGACCGTGACGAGCGCCTCGTCGAGGTCGAGGCCGGGCACGCCGCGCCGCCGCGCGAACCAGTCGACGATCGCCCGCCGCGCGTCGGCCGAGCCGGCCGTCGAGGGGTAGCCGTGCGCGTCGGTCGCCGCGGCGAGCGCCGCGCGGATCGTGGGCGGGGTCGGGTCGACCGGCGAGCCGATCGTGAGGTCGACGGCGCCGTCGGGATGGGCGGCGGCGCGCTCGCGGACCGGCACGAGCCGGTCCCAGGGGTAGTCGGGCAGCGGGCCGAGCGCCATGCGCCGGTCAGTCGTGCTGCTGGGGCGGGAGGGCCGCCACGATCGGGTGGTCGAAGTCGTAGACGCCGACCTTCGCCGCGCCGCCGGGCGAGCCGATCTCCTCGAAGAAGTCGACGTTCGCGGTGTAGTAGTCGGCCCACTCCTCGGGCACGTCGTCCTCGTAGTAGATCGCCTCGACCGGGCACACCGGCTCGCAGGCGCCGCAGTCGACGCACTCGTCGGGGTGGATGTAGAGCATCCGCTCGCCCTCGTAGATGCAGTCGACTGGGCACTCGTCGACGCAGGCGCGGTCCTTGAGGTCGACGCAGGGAAGGGCGATCACATAGGTCACGGGGGCTCTCCTGTCTCACGCGGCGGTCTCGCGAATCGAGGCGGTCGGGCGGATCGGGGCGGCGTTCCCGCCCCGGGATCCGCCCCAGCCTACTCCTGCCGCGAGGGGGCGTCCTGCGCGGCGGGGCCGCGCGCCGCCGCCGGGCGCTCGCGCGGCGGCAGCTTCGGCCAGATCGCCGGCAGCACGGCGGCGGCCGCCGAGCCGTACACCCAGATGGTGCCGGCGGGGCCGAGCACGTCGCCCGGGATCACCACCGACTGCCCGATGCCGGGCGTCGAGAGCACGAAGACCGTGCCGATCGCCCCGACGGCGAACGACACCACCGGCAGCCGGTCGTCGAGGTAGCCGCGCAGGCCCGCCGAGATGAGCAGCAGCGCGAGCAGGCCCGCGACGAGCCCGGTCCAGAGCTCGACGCCGGCGACCTCGATGCGCACCCGGTGCGCGAACGTCGTGATCACCGCGGTGATCGCGCCGAACACGGCGTAGGCGAGCACCGTGAGCACGCGCTCGACCCAGGCGCCGGTGCGCGAGCGCCGCGGCGGCGGCCCGGTGAACCGGTCGTCGACGATCACGCCGCTCCCCTCCCCTCGTGGTGCGCCCGCGCGCGTCAGCCCTCGCGCTTCGCGCGCGAGGCGGCGCGGGCGCGGGTGGTCGCGTCGAGCTCGACCTTGCGGATGCGGATCTTCTCGGGCGTCACCTCGACGCACTCGTCGTCGCGCGCGAACTCGAGCGACTCCTCGAGCGTGAGCTTGCGCGGCGGCGTGAGCTTCTCGAGCTCCTCGGCCGAGGAGGCGCGCATGTTCGTGAGCTTCTTCTCCTTGGTGATGTTCACGTCCATGTCGTCGGCGCGGGTGTTCTCGCCGATGACCATGCCCTCGTACACCTCGTCGGTGGGGTCGACGAAGAAGCTCATGCGCTCCTGCAGGCCCATCATCGCGTAGGGGGTGGCGACGCCGGCGCGGTCGGCGACGATCGAGCCGTTCGTGCGCGAGACGATCGCGCCCGCCCACGGCTCGTACCCGGCCGAGATCGAGTTCGCGATGCCGGTGCCGCGGGTGAGGGTCATGAACTCGCTGCGGAAGCCGATGAGGCC
>JAAYAS010000383.1 GCA_012719255.1 Microbacteriaceae bacterium
CCGCGCGGGCGGTGCTGCTGCGCGGCGGCGAGCTGCTCGCGGGCGCGCCCCTCGCGCGCCGGCGCCGGGCCGCGCTCCGCCGACCGGAGTCGCCGCCCGTCGCCGACGCCGATCTCGCGCGCGGCCCGGCGAACCTCGCGCGCGCCCTCGGCATCGAGCTCGACGACGACGGCGCCGATCTCGCGGGCGGCGGGCGCCCGGCCGACGCGGGCGAGGCGGGCGCGGCCTACGCGCTCGAGCTGCTCGACGACGCCGAGTGGCCCGAGCAGGCGCGACCCCGGCTGCGCCGCTCGCCGCGCACCGGCGTCGCCGCGCCGGGAGGGCTGCCGCCCTTCGACTGGCGCTGGTACCTCGACGGCGCCGCGGGGGTCTCGCCCTACCGGCCGCACGCGAGCGTGCGCGGCGCGAGCGGGGCGCATCCGGCGCGGTAGTCTGGAGGGCGTGACTGTACGTGATCTGAGCTGGCAGAAGAACGACCCGACGTTCGAGCACATCCTCGATGAGCTCGAGTGGCGCGGGTACATCCACGTCGCGACCGACCTCGACGAGCTGCGGGCGCGGCTCGACGAGGGCCCGATCACGTACTACTGCGGCTTCGACCCGACCGCCGCGAGCCTCCACCTCGGCCACCTCGTGCAGCTGCTGCTGCTGCGCCGCCTGCAGCTCGCCGGCAACGACCCGATCGGTCTCGTCGGCGGCTCGACCGGCCTCATCGGCGACCCCCGCCCGACCGCCGAGCGCACGCTGCAGTCGCGCGACGTGATCGCCGGCTGGGTCGACCGCCTGCGCGAGCAGATCGAGGGCTACCTCGACTTCGGCGGCGAGCACCCGGCCCGCATGGCGAACAACCTCGACTGGACCGCCCCGGTCTCGGCGATCGACTTCCTCCGCGACATCGGCAAGCACTTCCGCGTCGGCCAGATGCTGAAGAAGGACGCGGTGTCGGCGCGCCTCAACTCGGAGGCGGGCATCTCGTACACCGAGTTCAGCTACCAGATCCTGCAGGCATTCGACTTCCTGCAGCTCAACCGCCGCTACGGCCTCGAGCTGCAGACCGGCGGCTCCGACCAGTGGGGCAACCTCACCGCCGGCGTCGACCTCATCCGCCGCATGGACGGCAAGTCGGTGCACGCGCTCGGCACTCCGCTGATCACGAACTCCGACGGCACGAAGTTCGGCAAGTCGGAGGGCAACGCCATCTGGATCGATGCCGAGCTCACCTCGCCGTACGCCTTCTACCAGTTCTGGCTCAACACGGCCGACGCCGATGTCATCGACCGGCTCAAGGTGTTCACGTTCTACACCCGCGCCGAGATCGCCGAGTTCGCCGAGAAGGTCGAGGCCGAGCCGTTCAAGCGCGAGGCGCAGCGCGCGCTCGCCGAGGCGGTGTGCTCGCTCGTGCACGGGCCCGAGGCCGCGCGCGACGCGATCGCCGCATCGACCGCGCTGTTCGCCGGCGGCGACCTCACCGCGCTCGACGCCCGCACCCTGCGGCAGGCGATCGACGAGCTGCCGAACGCGCCGGTCGCGGTCGGCGCGACGGTGGCGCAGCTGCTCGTCGACACCGGGGCCGTGAAGTCGCTCGGCGAGGCGCGCCGCGCCATCGCGCAGGGCGGCGTCTCGCTCAACAACGCGAAGGTCGACGACGAGCACCGGGCGATCGCCGCCGATGACGCGCTGCCCGGCGGCGTGGTCGTGGTGCGCCGCGGCAAGAAGACCCTCGTCGGGGGAGTGCTCGACGCCGCCGAGTAGCGGCGCGCGCTCCGCGACGGCGATGGCCGGCTCGTTCTCGGACGAGCCGGCCATCGCCGTTTCCCGATGCAAGAGCGCCGCGACCGCTGCGAACGGTGCGACCGCTGCGGCTGCTGGCCGCCGGGGGAGGGCGGGTGGTGCGGGGGTGCGCGACGCATGCGCGGAGCGACTTCGGCCTGAACAGGCGCGACACGCCCGGGATTCGGCCGCGGTTTGCTCGAACGGCCGCAGCGGCGTAATGTATTCACTTGTCGCCGCGAGGTGCGGGGCGCAGAAGCGCCGATGACCTCGAGGCAGGCACTCGAACGGCCCTCCAGGCCGGCTGCGGCAACGTCGATACCAACGGGTACATACCCAGAGGTTGACGGCAGGTGAACTGGGGGCTACGATAACGAAGCCGCTCTCGTTGTGAAGCTGCATCCGAGTCTATGGATTGCAGTGGAGGCGAGATGCGTCCGTTCCTTGAGAACTCAACAGCGTGCACACATGTCAAATGCCAAATTTTAACCTCGTATGGCGGCCGGCTTCTGGTTGGTCGTCTGCGATTCCTTTTGGATGATTGATGGATTGTCAGCAATGAC
>JAAYAS010000051.1 GCA_012719255.1 Microbacteriaceae bacterium
GATGGTGAAGGCCTACCGCTTGCTCGCCGAGCGCGGCGATTGGCCACTGCACCTCGGGGTGACCGAGGCGGGCCCGGCATTCCAGGGCACGATCAAGAGCGCGACCGCATTCGGCATCCTCCTCTCCGAGGGCATCGGCGACACCATCCGCGTGTCGCTGTCGGCGCCGCCGGTCGAGGAGGTGAAGGTCGGCATGCAGATCCTGCAGTCGCTGAACCTCCGCGAGCGCAAGCTCGACATCGTCTCGTGCCCCTCGTGCGGCCGCGCGCAGGTCGACGTGTTCACCCTCGCCGAGTCGGTGCAGGAGGGCCTGAAGCACCTCACCGTGCCGATCCGCGTCGCCGTCATGGGCTGCATCGTGAACGGCCCCGGCGAAGCCCGCGAGGCCGACCTCGGCGTTGCATCGGGCAACGGCAAGGGCCAGATCTTCATCAAGGGCGAGGTCATCAAGACCGTGCCCGAGGACCAGATCGTCGAGACCCTCATCCAGGAGGCGGAGCGGATCGCCGCCGAGATGCCCCCGGGGACCGAGGGCGCGCCGCAGGTGCTCGCGTAGCCTGACGAGATGACCGCCACGTCCCTCGAACCGCAGCGCATCGCCCCCGCCGAGCTCGCCGAGGCGCGCGACCGCATCGGCCGCATCGAGCGCGCGTTCTCCGCGAAGGTCGTCGGTCAGGAGCGCCTGCGCGAGACGCTCCTGATCGGGCTGATCACCGGCGGCCACGTGCTGCTCGAATCGGTGCCGGGGCTCGCGAAGACCACGGCCGCCGAGACGATCGCGCGCGCGATCGACGGCGAGTTCCGGCGCATCCAGTGCACCCCCGACCTGCTGCCGAGCGACATCATCGGCACGCAGATCTACGACGCCCGCCGCGGCGAGTTCCGCACCCAGCTCGGCCCGGTGCACGCGAACCTCGTGCTGCTCGACGAGGTGAACCGCTCGAGCGCGAAGACGCAGTCGGCGATGCTCGAGGCGATGCAGGAGCGGCAGACGACGATCGGCGGCGAGGTGCACCGGCTGCCGCGGCCGTTCCTCGTGATCGCGACGCAGAACCCGATCGAGCAGGAGGGCACCTACGTGCTCGCCGAGGCCCAGCTCGACCGGTTCATGCTCAAGGACGTGCTCGACTACCCGACCCCGGCCGAGGAGGCCGAGGTGCTCCGCCGCATCGACGAGGGCCGCTTCGCCGCCGACGACGCGCCGGTCGCCTCGCTCGACGACGTGCTCGGGCTGCAGCGGCTCGTGCGGCGCGTCTACCTCGACCCGGCGATCACCGAGTACATCGTCTCGCTCACCTACGTCACCCGCCACGTCGACGAGTACCTGCCGCCCGAGCTCGCCCGGCTCGTCGAGGTCGGCGCCTCGCCGCGCGCGGCGATCCACCTCGCCGCCGGCGCCCGCGCGGTCGCGCTGCTGCAGGGGCGCGACCACGTCATCCCCGAGGACGTGCGGCGGCTCGGCCATCGGGTGCTGCGCCACCGGATGCTGCTCGGCTTCGAGGCCGCGGCCGCCGGCATCGCCCCCGAGCGCGTCGTCGACGCGGTGTTCGCGGCGGTGCGGACGCCGTGATGCGCCCGGCGCCCGCGCGCCCGGCGTCCGGCGGCGCGACGCCCGGCCGCCCGCTCCTCACGCGCGTGAAGTCGCGCCTGCACCTGCGGGCGCGGCGCGCCGCGACGCATCTGCTCGACGGCCAGTACGCCTCGATCCACCGCGGCCGCAGCCTCGACTTCACCGATCTGCGCGACTACGTCGTCGGCGACGAGGTCGCCGACATCGACTGGAAGGCGACCGCCCGCACCGGCGAGCCGCTCGTGCGCCGCAGCGCCGCCGAGCGCCGGCACCGGGTGCTGTTCGCCCTCGACACCGGCCGCGATCTCGCTGCCCGCTCGGCGAACGGCGAGCCGAAGCGCGACATCGCCGTCGAGGCGGTGGGCGTGCTCGGCTGGCTCGCGCTGCGGCACGGCGACGAGGTCGGCCTCGTGCTCGGCGACGCCGAGGGGCTCGAGCAGCTGCCGTTCCGCGCCGGCGAGGCCGCGCTCGAGCGGGGACTGCGCCGGCTGCACGACCGCCCGCGCCTCGACGGCCCGCGCAGCGACCTCGCCGAGGTGCTCGAGCGCGTGCGCCGCACCGTGCGGCACCGGACGCTGCTCGTCGTCGTCGCCGACGAGACCGAGTTCGACGACCGGATCGCCGGGCTCGTCTCGACCCTCGCCGCGCAGCACGAGGTCGTGTGGCTCGAGCTCGCCGACGCCGACCTCGGCCGGGCGGCCGCGACCGGCCGCCCCGTCTACGACGTCGACGGCGGCTGGTCGCTGCCGGCGATGCTCCACGGCGACCGGCGGCTGCGCGCCGAGGCCGACGCGGCCGCCGCCGAGCGCCGCGAGCGGATGCGCGCGCACTTCGACCGCCACGCCGTGTCGACCGCGCGCCTCGGCGCCCGCGACGAGGTCGTCGGCGAGCTGCTCGCGATGCTGAAGGCGAGGCGGCATGCGCGCGGCTGACGGGGTCGAGCCGGTCGGCGAGGTGATGCCGCTCGTCGGCTACTCGCCGATGTGGCTGCTGCTCGGGCTCGCGCTGCTCGCCGCGATCGTCGCCTACGCCCTGCTCGTCGGCGCGATCACCCGCCGCCGGCGCGAGACCGCGCCCGCGCCCGAGCCGGTCGAGCCGGTCGACCTCGAGGCGCTGCGGGCGCGCACCGCCGAGCGCATCGACGCGATCGAGCAGGAGGCCCGCACCGGCGGGCTCGAGGGCCGCGAGGCGCACGAGCGGCTCAGCGGCGCCGTGCGCGAGTACGTCGCCGAGGCGACCGGCCTGCCGGCCGACCGGATGACGCTCGCCGACCTCGAGCGCTCGCCGCTGCGCGGCACCACCCGCGCCGTCGCCCGCTTCTACCCCGCGGTGTTCGCCGCCGAACCGGCCGACGACCTCGACGGCGCGCTGCGCGCCGCGCGGGAGGTGCTCGCCGGATGGCGCTAGCGCTGTGGTGGATCCCGCCGATCGTGCTCGTCGCGCTCGCGCTCGTCGTCGCGGGCGCGCTGCTCGCGCGCCGCCGCGGTGGGCGGGCGCCGCAGGGCGAGCCGATCGCGAACTCGGAGCGGCTCACGCGGCTGCCCGGCTACCGGCGCGCGCTCGACCGATCGGGGCTGCTGCTCGGGCTCGCCGGCGCCGTCGCGGTCGCGGTGCTCGTCGTCGCGACGGTCGCCGGTTCGCGCTGGGTGTACACGAAGGTCGTCACGCCCGAGAAGTTCAACCGCGACATCGTGCTCTGCCTCGACGTGTCGGGCTCGATGGTCGACTACGACGCCGAGGTGCTCGACCGCTACCTCGAGATGCTGCCGGGCTTCGAGGGCGAGCGGATGGCGCTCGTGCTGTGGAACTCGTCGGCGGTGCCGGTGTTCCCGCTCACCGACGACTACGCGTTCGTCGAGCACCAGCTCACCGAGATCCGCGACCTCATGCGCACCGACAGCTGGCACGACAAGGTCTCGGGCGGCACCCTCGAGCGGCCCGGCGCCTCGCTCGTCGGCGACGGCCTCGCCGCCTGCGTCATGCAGTTCGAGGGCGCGGCGCCCTCGTCGACCGAGCCGCCGCCCGACGACGGCCGCTCGCGCTCGATCATCCTCGCCACCGACAACGTCGTGAACGGCGCGCAGACGGTGACGCTGCCGCAGGCGATGTCCTTCGCGCAGGAGCACCGCATCACGGTGCACGGCCTCGACGCGAACGAGCACGCCGACGCCTACTCGGCCGAGTACCAGCAGGCGATGGACGCGTACTCCGGCCGCTACCACGTGCTGCAGGATCCGGCGAGCGTCGACCTCATCGTCGACGAGATCACGAGCGAGCAGACGAGCCGCATCGAGGGCGCGCCGCAGCTGCTCGTCATCGATCGGCCCGAGACCTGGCTGTGGTGGCTGCTCGCGCTCGTGCCCGCCTACTTGCTGCTCGTGCGGAGGCTGCGCGCATGACGATCGACCCGATGCTCCCGCTCTGGCTGCTCGTGCTGCTCGCCGCGGCGCTGATCGGCTTCTGCGCCTTCGCCGCGGCGGCCGCGCCGCGCGGCGGCCGGCTGATGTGGCTCGGCCGCGCGGCGATGTGCCTCGCGCTCGTCGCCGCCCTCGCCCGGCCCGGCGCCGGCGCGGTCGCCGTCGCGAGCGCGAACGCCGAGGTCGACGTGCTGTTCGTCGTCGACACCTCGGCCTCGTCGACCGCCGAGGACTGGGACGGCGTCGAGCCGCGACTCGACGGCATGCGCGCCGACGTCGCCGAGCTCGCGATCGCGCACGCCGGCGCCCGCTTCGCGCTGATCACCTTCGACGACACCGCGGTGCAGCGGCTGCCGTTCACGACCGACGCCTCGGCGCTCGCGCAGGCGATGCGCATCCTCGTGCCCGAGGACCCGGCCTACTCGTCGGGCTCGTCGGTCGGCGCGGGCGTCGAGCTCGCCGAGGAGGTGCTCGAGAGCGCCATCGACCACGACCCCGAGCGGCTGCGCGTGCTCTACTACCTCGGCGACGGCGAGCAGACCGCCGAGCGCGATCGGGAGTCGTTCGCCGGGCTCGCCGATCTCGTGCAGGGCGGCGCGGTGCTCGGCTACGGCAGCGACCGGGGCGGCCGGATGGCCGACCCGAGCCCCTGGTCGAGCGACGGCTACCTCGTCGACCGGCAGGGCGCCGAGGCCCGCTCGTACCCCGATCGCGACGCGCTCGCCGCGATCGCCGGCGAGCTGCGGGTCGAGTACCAGCACCGCGAGGCGGGGGCGGCGCCGACCCCGGCGCCGATCGACCCGGCCCGCGGCGTCGCCGACGGCGGCACGACCACGGTCTTCCCGCTCTACTGGGCGTTCGCGCTCGTCGTCGTCGCCTGGATGCTCGTGGAGGCCGGGCGGCTCATCGGCGCGTCGGGCGAGCTGCGGCGGGCGCGGGAGGCGGTCGAGTGGTGACCCGGGATGCGGCGATCGAGCCGCGCGAGGCGGAGCGCCGGCGGCTTCGGCTGCGGCGGCGGCTCGCGCTGTGGGCGCTGCCGGCGGTGCTCGCGGCCGGCCTCGTCGGCGCGAAGCTCGTGCACCAGCACCTCGCCGCCGAGCGCGCGGTCGCCGAGTACCTCGACGGCGACTTCGAGGCGGCGCTGAACACCGCGAGCCAGCTGCAGTGGCTGAACTGGGTGGAGCGCTGGAAGCCCGACTACGACGTCGGCACGAGCCTGCTCGCCCTCGACGCGCTCGAGGAGGCGCAGGCCTCGCTCGAGCGCGCCCTCGCCCTCGCCGAGCCGCCCGAGCAGTGCCCGATCCGCGCGAACCTCGCGATCACGATCGAGCGGCAGGGCGACCGGGCGCTCGCCGCCGACGACCTCGGCGGCGCGATCGAGAAGTGGGTCGAGGCGCTCGCCGTCGTGCAGGAGCGCGACGAGTCGTGCGCGGAGTCGAGCTCGCACCGCTCGCTCGAGGACACCGAGGCGCGGCTGCTCGAGAAGCTCGCCGAGCACACCGAGCCGCAGGGCGGTGAGGGCGGCGAGGGCGGCGAGGATCCCGAGCCCGGCCCGAACCGGCCCGATCCGCAGCCGCTCGAGGAGATCGAGGAGGGGCTCGACGAGCACCGCCAGGAGCGCGACGACCGGCTCCGCGAGCAGGAGCAGTGGGGCGAGGGCGGCGGCGTCGACGAGCCCTGGTGACGCCCGGCGGTAGCATGTCCTCCGTGATCGATCGTCTCTCATCCCTGTTCGTGCGCACCCTGCGCGACGACCCCGCCGACGCCGAGGTCGCGAGCCACAGGCTGCTCGTGCGCGCCGGCTACATCCGCCGGCAGGCGCCGGGCGTGTTCGCCTGGCTGCCGCTCGGCCTGCGCGTGCGCCGCCGCGTCGAGGCCGTCATCCGCGAGGAGATGCGCCGGGCGGGCGCCCAGGAGCTGCGCTTCCCGGCGCTGCTGCCCGCCGAGCTCTACCAGGCCACCGGCCGGCTCGACGACTACGGCGACGGGATGTTCCGCCTCGACGACCGCAAGGGCGCGCCGATGGTGCTCGCGCCGACGCACGAGGAAGCGTTCACGCTCACGGTGAAGGACCTCTACTCGTCGTACAAGGACCTCCCCGTCACGATCTACCAGATCCAGGACAAGTACCGCGACGAGGCCCGGCCGCGCGCCGGCATCCTCCGCGGCCGCGAGTTCACGATGAAAGACGCCTACTCGTTCGACTGGAACGACGAGGGCCTCGACCGCAGCTACCGCGCGCAGCGCGACGCCTACGAGCGCATCTTCGACCGCCTCGGCCTCGAGTACGTCATCGTCGCCGCCGACTCGGGCGCGATGGGCGGCTCGAAGTCGGAGGAGTTCCTCCACCCGACCGAGGTCGGCGAGGACACCTTCGTGCGCTCGGCCGACGGCTCGTACGCGGCGAACGTCGAGGCGTACGTCTCGACGCCCGCGCCCGCCCGCGACGCCGCCGACGACCCGGCGCCGACGCCGTTCGACACCCCCGGCGCGACCACCATCGCGGCGCTCGTCGAGGCCGCGAACGCGACGCTGCCGCATCCCGAGGGCCGCGAGTGGACCGCCGCCGACACGCTGAAGCACGTCGTCGTCGCGCTCGTCGACCACGCCGGCGAGCGCGAGCTCGCCGTCGTCGGTCTGCAGGGCGACCGCGAGGTCGACCTCAAGCGCCTCGAGGTGGCGTTCCAGCCCCGCGAGGTCGAGCCGGCGAACGACGACGACCTCGAGGCCCGGCCCGAGCTCGTGCGCGGCTTCATCGGCCCCTGGAAGGACGGCGCGCAGTTCCTCGGCGCCGAGGCGACCAGCGGCATCCCGTACTGGCTCGACGCGCGCATCGGCGACGGCTCGACCTGGATCGTCGGCGCGAACGCCCCCGACACCCATCTCGTCTCGGTCGTGCACGGCCGCGACTTCGCCCCCGATGGCCGCATCGAGGCCGCCGAGGTGCGCGCCGGCGACCCGGCGCCGAACGGCTCGGGCCCGATCACGACCGAGCGCGGCACCGAGATCGGCCACGTGTTCCAGCTCGGCCGCAAGTACGCCGAGGCCCTCGACCTGCAGGTGCTCGACCCCGACGGCAAGCGCGTCGTCGTCACGATGGGCTCGTACGGCATCGGCGTCACCCGCAACCTCGCGCTCATCGCCGAGCAGAACCACGACGAGCGCGGCCTCATCTGGCCCGAGGAGGTCGCCCCCTACGACCTCCAGGTGGTCGCCACCGGCAAGGGCGACGAGCCGCTCGCGCTCGCCGAGCGCATCGCCGCCGAGGCCGACGGCCGCGGCTGGGAGGTGCTGCTCGACGACCGGCCGAAGACGTCGCCCGGCGTGAAGTTCGGCGACGCCGAGCTGCTCGGCGTGCCGTGGATCGTGATCGCCGGCAAGCGCGCCGCGGAGGGCGTCGTCGAGCTCTGGCACCGCCGCACGAACGAGCGGGTCGAGGTGCCCGCCGACGAGGTGCTCGGCGAGTTCGAGGCCCGCCGGGCGGCGGCGACCGGCGCCGTCGAGTAGACTCGAGCGTTCGACTCCACAGCTGAATAGAGGACCACGCCATGAAGATCGACCTCGCGGTGCTGCGCATGCTCGAGCGCGAGCGGGAGATCCCGTTCGACGAGCTCGTCACCATCATCGAGCAGGCCATGCTCACCGCCTACCAGAAGCACGCGACCCAGGAGCTCGGCATCCCCGCGCCCGAGGGTGCCCGCGTGCGGCTCGACCGCAAGACCGGCGAGGTCGCCGTGCTCGTGCCCGAGGTCGACGAGGACGGCGAGGTCGTCGGCGAGGCGATCGCCGAGCCCGAGGAGTTCGGCCGCATCGCCGCCTACGCGGCGAAGCAGGTCATCACCGCACGGATGCGCGACATCGGCGACGACAAGGTGCTCGGCGAGTTCCGCGGCCGCGAGGGCGACATCGTCGCCGGCATCGTGCAGCAGGGCCCGAACCCGCGCATGGTGCACGTCGACCTCGGCACGATCGAGGCGATCCTGCCGCCCGAGGAGCAGGTGCCGGGGGAGGAGTACCCCCACGGCGCCCGCATCCGGGTGTTCATCACGAAGGCCGAGCGGGGCCTGCGCGGCCCGCAGATCACCGTGTCGCGCACCCACCCCGGGCTCGTGCGCAAGCTCTTCGCGCTCGAGGTGCCCGAGATCGCCTCGGGCGCCGTCGAGATCGTCTCGCTCGCCCGCGAGGCCGGCCACCGCACGAAGATCGCGGTGCGCGCCCGGCAGGAGGGCATCAACGCGAAGGGCGCCTGCATCGGCGAGCTCGGCGCGCGCGTGCGCGCGGTGACGAGCGAGCTCGGCGGCGAGAAGATCGACATCGTCGACTACGACGACGACCTCGCGACCTTCGTCGGCAACGCCCTGAGCCCCGCCAAGGTGACGAGCTCGTTCGTGCTCGACCCGGGCGCGAAGGCCGTGCGCGCGCTCGTGCCCGACTTCCAGCTCTCGCTCGCGATCGGCAAGGAGGGTCAGAACGCCCGCCTCGCCGCGAAGCTCACCGGCGCGCGCATCGACATCCAGCCCGACAGCATCCTCGACGACCCCGAGGACGGGCCCGCCGACGCACCGCGCGACACGCCTTCGGCCGGATCCGCCGAACAGGAGTAGTATGGGTCGAGTGCGAACGTGCATCGGATGCCGGTCGCGCGCCCCACGAGCAGCGCTTCAGCGCTTCGTCGTGGTCGAGGGGAAGCTCGTGCTCGATGCACGGGCCTCGGCACCGGGGCGCGGGGCGTGGGTGCATCCCGACCCCGACTGCGTGCGCACCGCGATCGAGCGCCGGGCCTTCCGGCGGGCGCTCCGGGTCGCGGACGCGGTCGAGGATGCGGCGCGGGCGTACGCCGACAAACTTTCCGGGGCACCCGTCCCGGATGTGACAGCAGAGGTTGATCGGACCATGGACCAGTCATGAGTGACTCGCGATGAGGCACAAGCGACGTTGATCGGTCCGCTCCCCACCGGGGCAGCGGACCCGGTGAGGAGAAAAGTGGCAAAACCACGCGTGCATGAGATCGCCGCCGAGATGGGCGTCGAGTCGAAGACCGTTCTGGCGACGCTCCAGGAGATGGGCGAGTTCGTCAAGACCGCGTCGTCGAGCGTCGAGCCGCCGGTGGCCCGGCGGCTGCGCGAAGAGCTGAAGCGCCGCGCCGAGCAGGGCTCGGGCGGCGACGCGAAGAAGGACGCGGCCCCCGCCGCGCCCGCGACGCCGTCGCCGGCGGCGCCGAAGCCCGCGACGCCGAAGAGCGCCGCGAAGCCCGGCGCCCGCGGCGGCGCGACCCCGGGCGCGAAGCCCGGTGCGAAGCCCGGCGGCGCGGCGAAGCCCGCGCCGAAGCGCGGCGCGACGCCGAAGCCCCCGGCTCCGGCCCCCCGCTCGGGCGTCACCCCGACCCCGACGCCGAAGCCCGGTCAGCCGGGCCGTCCGTCGCGCTCGGGCGTCACCCCGACCCCGACGCCGGGCCCCGGCCAGCCGGGCCGTCCGTCGCGCTCGGGCGTCACCCCGACGCCGACCCCGGCCGCGAAGCCGGCCGAGCAGAAGCGCTCGGCGCCGAAGCCCGGCGGCGACGCCCCGAAGCCCGGCGCCCCGAAGCCCGGCGGCGACGCGCCGAAGCCCGGCGACAACATGCCGCGGCCCCGCGGCCCGCGTCCCGGCAACAACCCCTACGCCTCGGCGCAGGGGATGGGCCGACCGCGCCCCGGCAACAACCCGTTCACGTCGAAGCAGGGCGGCGGCCAGGGCGGTCCCCGTCCCGGCATGCCGCGGCCGCAGGCGCCCGCCGGCGGTCCGCGCCCGCAGGCGCCCCGTCCCGGCCAGCCGCGCATCCTGCCCGGCGAGCGCCCGCAGGGCCCCGGCGGCCGCGGTCGCCCCGGCGGTGGCGGCGGCGGTGCCGGTCGTCCCGGCGGCGGTGGTGGCGGCGGCGGCTTCGCCGGGCGTCCCGGCGGCGGTCGTCCCGGTGGCGGCGGCGGTCGTCGCGGCGGCACGGCCGGCGCGTTCGGCCGCGGCGGCGGCAAGTCGCGCTCGCGCAAGTCGAAGCGGACGAAGCGGGCCGAGTTCGAGATGCGGGAGGCGCCGCTGATCGGCGGCGTCCAGGTTCCCCGCGGCGACGGCGAGACCCGCATCCGGCTGCGCCGCGGCGCGTCGATCGCCGACTTCGCCGACAAGATCGACGTCTCGCCCGGCGACCTCGTCACGGTGCTCTTCCACCTCGGCGAGATGGCCACGGCGACGGAGTCGCTCGACGAGGCGACCTTCCAGATCCTCGGCGAGGAGCTCGGCTACCGCATCGAGATCGTCTCGCCCGAGGACGAGGACCGCGAGCTGCTCGAGTCGTTCGACATCGACCTCGAGGCCGAGGGGCTCGAGGACGAGTCGGAGCTCGAGGCGCGCCCGCCGGTCGTCACCGTCATGGGCCACGTCGACCACGGCAAGACCCGCCTGCTCGACGCGATCCGCAAGTCGGAGGTCGGCGCGGGCGAGGCCGGCGGCATCACCCAGCACATCGGCGCCTACCAGGTGCGCCGCGAGCACGACGGCGTCAAGCGCTCGATCACGTTCATCGACACCCCCGGTCACGAGGCCTTCACGGCCATGCGCGCCCGCGGTGCGTCGGTCACCGACATCGCGATCCTCGTGGTGGCGGCCGACGACGGCATCATGCCGCAGACGATCGAGTCGATAAACCACGCTAAGTCCGCTGATATCCCTATCGTAGTCGCTATCAACAAGATGGACGTTCCCGGCGCCAATCCCGAA
>JAAYAS010000384.1 GCA_012719255.1 Microbacteriaceae bacterium
CGCCCCCAGCGCGCCGGACTGCGCCGAGTGCTCGCCCTCGGGCTCGAAGAAGAACGGACGCCGGCCGAACACGTTGACCGCCCCGGAGGCCCGGGCGGCCTCGAACAGCTCGGCAATCTCGGTCGACGGGGTGATCGGGTAGCCGATCACCCCGCCGCAGACGTGTTGCATGACGTGCGCCACCGCGCCGTTGCCGTGGACGACGGTGGGGGTGCCGGGGTACTTCGGGTTCTCACTCATGGGGCGCGCTCCTTGTCCGGGCCCATGGTAGGCGCGAATCCGACGGCCTGTAGTAGATCCCGGTGGGCGGTCGTTCAGTAGCGGTGCTCGAACTCGGCGTCCTCGTCGTCGGTGTAGAACTGCTGCTTGGTCTCGGGGGGCAGTTCATCTCCAACGCCTCCTCGTCGCAGGGGATCCTGTACGCGATGGAGAGCCACTTCGTCACCGTCGGCAAGAAGGTCGGCGGGTTCGTGCTGCAAGTGGCCGCGCGCGTGGTCAGCAAGCACTCGCTCAACGTCATGGCCGGCCACGACGACGTCTACGCGCTGCTGCCCGCCGGCTACACCATCCTCTTCGGCTCCAACCCGCAGGAGGCGGCCGACCTCGCCGCGATCTCCTACCGGGTGTCGGCGCTCTCCCTCATCCCGGTCGCCAACGTCATGGACGGCTTCGCGACGAGCCACGTCATGACCGAGGCGCAGCTGCCCGAGCCGGAGCTGCTGCGCACCTACCTCGGCGACCCCGCCGGCCGGATCCCGTGCCCGACCGTCGCGCAGGAGATGCTCTTCGGCGCCAAGGGTCGCGTCTTCCAGCTCGGCCAGTACCTCGACCGCCACTCGGCCGACGTCGACCCGTCCGACGCCGCCGCGCTGCGCGGCTGGCTCGAGGCCAACGCCGACAAGGTCGAGAAGGACAACGAGGGCGTCCTCGTCGCCGACACGCTCGTCTGGCTCCCCGAGGAGCTGCACGCCCAGTGGCGCCGCCAGTGGGTCAACGCGTGGGAGAAGGGCACCCGCCAGCTCGTGCCGGCCCTGGTCGACCCGCACAACCCCGGCCTCACCGGCCCGGTGCAGAACCAGCCCGACTTCCAGGCGGGCGCCGTCGACCACCGCACCCACTTCGTCTCCGCCGTCCCGGCGCTCGTGCGCCAGGCGATGGCCGAGTACGCCGAGCTCACCGGCCGCGAGTACTCCCCGGTCATGGCGTACGACACCGAGGACGCCGACTACGTGATGGTCGGCCTCGGCTCGATCACCGACGACGTGCGCGCCGTCATCCCGTACCTGCGGTCGCAGGGCCTCAAGGTCGGCGTCGTCTCCGTCAAGCAGCTCCAGCCGTTCCCCGAGGCCGAGCTCGTCGAGGCCCTCGCCGGCGCCAAGGCCGTCACGGTCCTCGAGCGCTCCGACGACACCGCGCTCACCCGTCTCGTCACCCAGGCGCTGTACAAGGCGCGGGCCAACGCCGACGCCCCGCAGTTCGACGGCATCCCGGCCATGGCCACCCAGCCGCGCCTGTCCAAGGCGATCTTCGGTCTCGGCGGCCACGACGTGCAGCCGCGGCACCTCGTCGCGGCGTTCCGCCGCATGGCGGACGAGAAGGCGCAGGGCTCGCTCTTCTACATCGGGTCGCAGTTCTTCAGCCAGGACCCGACGCCGGAGGCGGCCGAGCGCGAGGCGCGCCTGCGCGAGGCCTACCCGGAGACCGCGGGCATGGCCCTGGTCACCGAGCCGAACCCGCCCGTGCTGCCGAAGGAGGCGCTGCGGATCCGGTTCCACTCGGTCGGCGGCTACGGCACGATCGCGACCGGCAAGCTCCTCACCGACATC
>JAAYAS010000385.1 GCA_012719255.1 Microbacteriaceae bacterium
AACATTCGCCCGTGAAACATGCAGATTCGGGTGATCGGGCAGTGTCCTAGATTGGCTATTTCATGCGGAAGTTCGTGCGATCCGCATGCCTGTGCGGTGGGCGATTCGGTTTCAAATCCCACCGTCACCGCCAGCGCTGAGGCCCTGACTCCCCTGCAACCAGGCGAGAGTCAGGGCCTCGGTCGTTTCCAGCACGCGGTGCGTGCCCACGCGCGACAACGCCACGACAACGGCAGCCGCCCGCGCCCCGCCCTCGTCCCTTCTCGCTGGTGCTTGTTCGGAATCCCTGGTGCCAGGGCGCCAGCGATTCCGCGCGGCGCCAGCATCACCGGATGGGAGGCGCGCCCGAGCCGACCAGTTGCACCCGCACGAGCGCGAGGGGCCCGGATGCACTGCATCCGGGCCCCTCGTGTCGCGGGCGGTCGCTCGCGCTAGATGACGTCGTCGCTGTGGTCGGTGCGGGTGATGCGGTCGCCGGTGGCCGGGTCGACGGCCGAGCGCTGCGTGGTCGAGACGCTGCGGCGGCGCAGCAGCAGCGCGATGCCGATGAGCACGACGATGACGCCGGCGCCCATAAGGATGTAGCCGATCATGTTCAGGTCGAGGCCGCTGACGTCGACATTGACGGCGTACACGAGGATCGCGCCGACGACGACGAGGAAGATGCCGAATCCGATGCTCATGGTCGAGTTCCTTTCGGTCGGGCGCGGGCCGGGCGGCACGCGCTCGAGGGTCAGCGTATCGACCATGCTTGGTGAATGCATCGATTCGGGCGGGTGCGGCGGGCGGCCCGGGGCTGCCCGGGGGGCGGGGCGCTCGGGTCGGCTCAGTCCGCCCCCGCGAACCGCTCGACGGGGATGCGCTCGCCCGCCTCGATCGCGACCGGCAGCCGGTTCTCGCGCGGCGGCAGCGGGCAGGTCGCGTGGTCGGTGTACGCGCAGGGGAGGTTCACGGCGCGGTTGAAGTCGAGCGCGACCCGGCCATCCGCATCCGGAGCCGGGATGAGCAGCGAGCGGTTCGCGGCGTACGTGGTGACGCCGCTCGTCGCGTCTGTGAACAGGGCGAGCAGGTCGCGGCCCGCGCCGAAGACGGTGAGCCGCAGCGGCCGCCCGTCGATCTCGAACTCGACTTCGCCGGGCGCGTCGTACACGTGCTCGAGCCCGGCGAGCGCCGAGCCGACCGTCGTCGGGCGCGGTGCGTCGAAGGCGCGGTAGCGGCCGGGGATGCGCCAGCGCGGGTCGGGCGCGTACGTCGGCGTGCCGGTGTGGTTCGTGCGCAGCGGCGCCCGCGGGTCGCGGGGTCGCAGGACGATGCGGCCGCCGCGGCGGGCGACCTCGAGCGAGCGACGGTCGGCGGCGGGCGCGATGCTGCCGGTGCCGTGGCCGGCCCGGTCGGCCGCGCCGCCCTGGACGCGGCCGCGGGTGAGCACGACGCCGCCGCGCTCGGGGATCGGCGCGAACTCGTACCGGCTGGCGATCATCGTGCCGTCGGGCAGCTCGAGCGGGCCGTCGGCGTCGAGCGCCGGATCGAGCTCGACGATCGGCTCGCCCGCCGGCGACAGCGACCAGGTGCCGGGGATGCCGTCGAATCGGCGCGGCGCCTCGCCGACGAACTGCAGATCGGTGACGGCGAGGAATCCGTGCGGCGCGGTGCGCTCGCGCTCGTGCTCGGCGTGCCACTCGCGCCACTCGGCGGCGAAAGCGGCGCGGTCGGCGAGGGC
>JAAYAS010000052.1 GCA_012719255.1 Microbacteriaceae bacterium
CCGGGCCGCGCACGACCGAGCCGCGCACGATGACCGCGCCGAGGACGCCGCGCCCGCCGGGCACGACGAGCCCATCGGGCTCGAGGCGGCCCGCGCCGCCGCCGAGCGGCTCGGCGCCGCGAGCGACCGGGCGGCCTTCGCCGCACCCGCGGACGACCCGACCGAGCCCGCCGACGTCGCGGCGACCCGCATCGACGACGCCGACGACGCCGAGGCGGCGGGCCGCGCCGAGTGGGCCGACGTCGAGCTGCTCGCCGCCGCCATCGCGCAGCGCGCCTCGAGCGCGCAGCGGCGCCGCGCGCGGCACCGCCCCGCCTCGGTGCTGGGCGGCCGTCGCGGCGGCGTCGCCGCCCTCCTCCACCGCCTCGCGCGCCGCCGGCGCGGGGGAGGCGCACGATGACCCCGCCGATCGACCCGACGTCGCCGCTCACCCCCGACGAGCCGCTCGGCGCGGCGCTGCCGCGCGACCTCGCCGAGCGCCTCGAGAAGGTGTTCGGGATGCGCACGGTGCGCGACCTCGTCGAGCACCTGCCGCGCCGGCACGCGAGCCGCGGCGAGCTCACCGCGATCGACGGCCTCGAGGCCGACGAGCACGTCACCCTCGTCGCCGAGGTCGTCAGCGTGAGCAGCCGGCCCATGCAGCGCCGGCGCGGGAGCATCGTCACCGCCGAGATCAGCGACGGCCGCGGCCGGCTGCAGCTCACCTGGTTCAACCAGCCGGGCCGCGCGAAGCAGCTCCGGGCCGGCGCGCGCGGCCTGTTCAGCGGCAAGGTGAGCCTCTACGGCGGCAAACCGCAGCTCGCGCATCCCGATTACAAGCTCTTCGACGACGCCGAGGACGCGCAGACGACCGCGCACGAGTGGGTCTCGCGGCCGATGCCGATCTACCCCGCGAGCGAGAAGATCCCGAGCTGGCGGCTCGCCGACATCATCGACGGCGTGCTCGACCGGCTCGTGCGGCTCCCCGATCCGGTGCCCGCCCGCATCCGCACCGCCCGCGGCGATCTCGACTACGACACCGCGGTGCGCCGCGTGCACCGGCCCGTCGACGAGCACGACCTCGAGCCCGCCCGCGAGGCGCTGAAGTTCACCGAGGCGCTGCTGCTGCAGACCGCGCTCGCCGAGCAGCGCGCCCGCCTCGCCCGCCGCCCCGCGGTCGGCTATCCGCCCGCGCCCGACGGCGTGCTCGAGCGCTTCGACGCCGCGCTGCCGTTCGAGC
Organism: Microbacteriaceae bacterium; assembly: GCA_012719255.1. Lineage (GTDB taxonomy): Bacteria > Actinomycetota > Actinomycetes > Actinomycetales > Microbacteriaceae > Gulosibacter. The sequence continues at coordinate 1,220 of JAAYAS010000052.1, forward strand.
TCACCGGCGACCAGCGCGCCGTCGGCGAGGAGCTGTCGGCCGAGCTCGCCGCCACCGTGCCGATGCACCGGCTGCTGCAGGGCGAGGTCGGCTCGGGCAAGACCCTCGTCGCGCTGCGGGCCATGCTGCAGGTCGCCGACTGGGGCGCGCAGGCGGCACTGCTCGCGCCCACCGAGGTGCTCGCCGGGCAGCACCTGCGCTCGATCGTCGACCTGCTCGGCCCCGAGCTCGAGGCCCGCCTCGCGCCGGTGCTGCTCACCGGCTCGCAGACGAAGCGCGAGCGGCAGGAGGCGCTGCTCGGCGTCGTCACCGGCCAGTCGAAGCTCGTCATCGGCACGCACGCACTGCTCGGCGACAAGGTCGAGTTCGCCGACCTCGGCCTCGTCGTCATCGACGAGCAGCACCGCTTCGGCGTCGAGCAGCGCGAGCAGCTGCGGCGCAAGGGCCGCAGCGCGCCGCACATGCTCGTGCTCAGCGCCACCCCCATCCCGCGCACCGTCGCGATGACCGCGTTCGGCGACCTCGAGGTGTCGACGCTCCGAGAGCTGCCCGCCGGCCGCGCCGGCATCGACAGCTTCGTCGTCGCCACCGCCGAGCACCCGCAGTGGCTCGACCGCGTCTGGCAGCGCACCGCCGAGGAGCTCGACCGCGGCCGGCAGGCGTTCGTCGTCTGCCCCGCCATCGCCCCCGGCGAGCCCGAGGGCGCCGAGCAGCCCGACGGGCTCGGCGGCGTGGACGGCGCCGACGCGCAGCGGCCGATGATGAACGTCGCCGAGACCGTCGAGCATCTCCGCGCCCTGCCGGTGCTCGCCGGCCGCCGCATCGAGCCGCTCCACGGCGCGATGCCGGCCGACGAGAAGGACCGCACGATGCGCGAGTTCGCCGCCGGCGACATCGACATCGTCGTGTCGACGACGGTGATCGAGGTCGGCGTCGACGTGCCGAACGCCTCGGTGATGATCGTGCTCGACGCCGACCGCTTCGGCGTCTCGCAGCTGCACCAGCTGCGCGGCCGCGTGGGCCGCGGCGCCTGGGCCGGCATCGCGCTGCTCGTCACCGCCGCCCCCGTGCTCACGCTCGCCCGCGACCGCGTCGAGGCGGTCGCCGCCACGCTCGACGGCTTCGCGCTCGCCGAGCGCGACCTCGAGCTGCGCCGCGAGGGCGATGTGCTCGGCTCGGCGCAGTCGGGAGGCCGCTCGTCGCTGAAGCTGCTGCGCGTCGTGCCCGACCGCGCGCTCATCGAGGAGGCGCGCGCCTTCGCGGGCGAGCTCATCGCCGCCGATCCCGAGCTGCGCGGCGAGCCGGCGCTGCGGGCCGCGCTCGACCGCCTCGACGGCGGCACCCGCGCCCACCTCGAGATGGGGTGAGCGCCGAGCCGGGCCGGGTCGCGAGGGCCGCGCCGGTCGAAGGCCGGGGCGGGCTCAGCGGCCTTCGGCGGGGCGGGCCCTTCGGCGGGCTCAGCGGCCTCCGACGGGACGGGGCTCTTCGACGGGCGCAGGGGCCTCGATGGCGGCAGGGGCCCGGGGGTCGCCGCCGGTCACGTATCCTGGTGGCTATGCTTCCGCGCGGTACGGCCCCCACCTCGGCCGCCGCTGCGACCCCGAGCGGCGCAGCGGCGCCCGCGCGGCGCCTCGACGGCCGGCTCATCGCCGCCCGCGCCTGGGGCGTGGCCCTCATCGCCACCGTGCCCGCCGGCGCCCTGCACGGCGTCGCGCACGGCATGCACGTGCCGCTCGCCTCGCTCGCCGTCGCCTTCGTCATCGCCGCGGCGATCGCCGCGCCGCTCGTCGGCGTGCGCTTCCGCTCGCGCCGCGCCGGCCGCATCCGCGCCGCCGTCGCGATCACCGCGAGCCAGCTCTTCTTCCACGGCTTCTTCACGATCGCCACCGCGCCGATCGGCGGCACCGAAGGCGGGCACGCCCACCACGCGCACGGCGACGCCGCCGTGCGCGACGCGCTCGCCGGCCACGCCGCCCACGACCACGGCCCCGCCGCGGCGCTCGACCAATCGATGCTCGCGGCGCACCTCGCCGCCGCCGCGCTCACCACCGCCGCGCTCTGGTACGGCGAGGCGCTGCTGCGCGGCATCGTCGACGCCGGCCGGCAGGCGCTCACCGGCGCCGCGCGCCTCGCCCGGGTCGTGCTCGCCGGCATCCGACTCCCGCAGCCGCCGCGCATCCGCCCCGTCGGAGCGCTGCTGCCGCTGCTCGCCCAGCGCCACGCGCTCGTTCTGCAAGGACGCGGACCGCCCGCGCTCGCCTGATGCGCACCGGCCGATCCCCGGCGCCCGCCCCGATGGCGGATGCGATCCCCGGCGCCCCGCGCCCGATCGCCGCGCCGCACCCACCCGGCCGTCCGCACCACGTTCCCGCCGCCGCCTCCGCGGCGGCCCCCCGATCGCCCATCCCGCAGCCCCGCCGCACCCGCGGCGCCGGCCGCATCCCAGCTCTGGAGACCCGCGTGACCCGACCGCGAAGCGGCGCCGCCACGGCGCTTCGAACGACCCTGCTGCTCCTCGCCGCGACGCTCGCCGTCGTGCTCGGCATCCTCGCCCCGGCCGCCGCGCCGATCGGCCCGGCCGCCGCGCACGACTACCTCATCGACGCGTCGCCCGCCGAGGGCGAGGTGCTCGGCGAGGCCCCGGACGAGGCCCGGCTCGTGTACTCGGGCCAGATCCTCGACATCGGCACCGAGCTCGCGCTCGTCACCGCCGGCGGCGAGTTCGTCGAGCTCCCGGCGCCGTTCACGCTGTCGAACGGCACGGTCACCCAGCCGCTGCCGCCCCTCGACCCCGGCGAGTACGTGCTGAACTGGCGCGTCGTGTCGGAGGACGGCCACCCGATCGCCGGCTCGATCCCCTTCGGGATCGCCGACGCGAGCGGGGTCGTGCCCGCCTCGACGGCCGTGCCGGCCGCCGAGGACGAGCCGGCCGAGATCGGGGATGCGGGCCTCCCGCCCGCGGTCACGATCGCCGTCGTCGCCATCGCCGCGCTCGCCGCGGCCGGCGGCGCGGTGCTCATGCTCCTGCGGCTCAAGCGCGGCGGCCCCGGCCCCCGCTGGGACGAGGACCCCGACGACGAGCCGCGCGGCCGGTCGCCGGAGCTCTAGGGCGCGATCGCCCGAGGAACGCGGTGCCGACGGCCTGCACGCACACCCCGCACAGGCAAGAAAGCACTGAGACCACGAATGAACACCACCAACCCCACCATCGCCGCCCGCATCCGCCGCACCGCGATCGCCGGCCTCGCCGACGCCGCGCTCGCGACCACCGGCATCGGCCTCGCCGGCTGCGCCGCCTCGACCGAGGCGCCCGCGAACGACGAGGCCGTGTCGACCGACCTCGCGAGCGTGCAGCATGCGGGCCCCTTCACCATCACCGACGCGTGGGTGAAGGCGACCGACACGATGATGACCGGCGCGTTCGGCGAGTTCGAGAACACCTCGGACGAGGACGTCGTCATCGAGGGCGTCACCGCCACGGTCGGCAGCATGTTCGAGCTGCACGAGACGATCGTGCAGTCGGACGGCTCGAGCGTCATGCAGGAGAAGGAGGGCGGCTTCACCGTCGCCGCCGGCGAGACCATGGTGCTCGAGCCGGGCCACGACCACATCATGCTGATGCAGCTCGACGACCCGATCATGCCCGGCGACGAGATCACCATCACCCTGCAGCTCGCCGGCGGCGAGACCGCCGACTTCGTCGTGATCGCGAAGGAGTACACCGGCGCGATGGAGACCTACGCGCCCGACGGCTCGCTCGGCGGCCACCAGCACGGCGGCGGCGAGGGAGACATGGACCACGACCACGACCACGAGCAGATGCACCAGGACACCGAGGAGTCCGACGACCAGTGACCCCCGCCGACTCCGAACCGGAGCGCGACGTCCGCGCGCCGCGGCCTGCCGACGAGCAGGCCGCGGCCGCGGCGGCGCGCCCGCACGACCAAGCCGGCGGCGGCGGTCCCCGTCGCCGCGACGTCCTCATCGGCGCCGCCGGCATCGGCATCGGGGCGGCGGCCGCCGCCGGCATCGGCGCGATCGCCCGCCCCGCCGCCGGCGCCCAGACGTTCGGCGCCGAGCGCCTCG
>JAAYAS010000053.1 GCA_012719255.1 Microbacteriaceae bacterium
CGGGGAAGGGCTGCAGCACGCGGACGGCCACTCCCCCGTCCTCGCCAACACGAACCCGGCCGTCGTCGCGTACGACCCCGCCTACGGCTACGAGCTCGCGCACATCGTACGCGGGGGCATCGAGCGGATGTACGGCGGCAGCCACCCCGACCCCAACGTCATGTACTACATCACCGTGTACAACGAGCCGATGGTGCAGCCGGCCGAGCCGGAGGACGTCGACGTCGAGGGCATCGTCAAGGGCATCCACTACGTGCAGGCACCCGAGTCGGCCGAGGGCCCGCAGGCCCAGCTGCTCGCCTCGGGCGTGGCGGTGCCGTGGGCGATCCACGCCCAGCAGCTGCTCCGCGACGACTGGGGCGTCGCCGCCCACGTCTGGTCGGTGACGAGCTGGTCGGAGCTGCGCCGCGACGGCCTCGCCGCCGAGGAGCATAACTGGACGCACCCCGAGCGCGAGGCGCGCACGCCGTACCTCACCGACAAGCTCTCGGGCTCGGAGGGCGTGTTCCTCGGCGTCAGCGACTTCAACCACTCGCTGCCCGACATGATCCGCCCGTTCGTGCCCGGCGACTACGTCACCCTCGGCGCCGACTGGTTCGGCATCTCCGACACCCGCGCCGCGGCGCGCCGGTTCTACAAGATCGACTCGCACTCGATCGTCGTGCGCACCCTCGCCGAGCTCGCCCGCCGCGGCGAGGTCGACCGCGCCGTCGTGCAGCAGGCGATCGACAAGTACGACCTGCACAACCCGAACGCCGGCGAGTCGGGCACCGCGGGCGGCGACGCCTAGGCCCGTCCCCGTCCGATCCACCACCGTGCCCGACGCGGTCCGAACGAGAAGAGGAGCGGCCGGCGGCGGCAGCACCGCCGCCGGCCCGAGAGCGATGTCCGAAGCGAGTTCCGACAAGACCCGCACCCTCGCGTGGCTGAAGAGCATCACCGGCGACCTGTCGACCACGGTGCTCAAGCGCATGGAGGAGCAGCTGCCGTGGTTCAGCCAGATGCCCCCGGGACGGCGCTCCGCGGTGGGGCTCGTCGCGCAGTCGGGCATCACCGCCTTCGTCGCGTGGTTCGAGAACCCCGAGGCGGCGCCGTGGATCGCGAAGGACGTCTTCGACACCGCGCCGCGCGAGCTGCTGCGCTCGGTGAGCCTGCAGCAGACGCTGCAGCTCATCCGGGTCGTCGTCGACGTGTTCGAGGAGCGCACGAAGGCGGCGACGCCGATGATCCGCGAGGGCGTGCTGCGCTACTCGCGCGACATCGCGTTCGCCGCCGCCGACGTGTACGCGCGCGCCGCCGAGCAGCGGGGGCTGTGGGATGCGCGCCTCGAGGCGCTCGTCGTCGACTCGATCCTCACCGGCGAGCACGACACCGAGCTGCCGAGCCGCGTCGCCGCGCTCGGCTGGCACGGCCACGGCGAGGTGTCGGTGCTCGTCGGCACCACCCCGCCGGTGCTCGAGGTCGACTCGCTGCGCCGCACCGCCCGGCACAACCGCGCCGACCTCCTCGTCGGCGTGCAGGGCAACCGGCTCGTGCTCGTGATCGGCCGCGCGAAGCCCGCCGCCGACCTCGAGGAGGAGCCGGTCTCGTTCCTCGAGATCGCGAAGCAGCTCGAGCCCGGCTTCGGCGAGGGGCGGCTCGTGCTCGGCCCGGAGGTGCCGAACGTCGTCACCGCCTCGCGCAGCGCCCGCGCCGCGCTCGCCGGCTTCTCGATCGTCGGCGCCTACCGGCGCGCCGAGCGGCCCGTGCTCGCCGACGACCTGCTGCCCGAGCGCGCGCTGGCCGGCGACCCGCTCGCCCGGCAGGCGCTCGTGCAGCGCGTGTACCGGCCCCTCGCCGACCACCAATCCGACCTGCTGAACACGCTCTGGTGCTACCTCGACAACGGCCGCTCGCTCGAGGCGACCGCCCGCGAGCTCTTCGTGCACCCGAACACCGTCCGCTACCGCCTCAAGCGCATCAGCGAGGTGATCGGCTGGGATGCGACCGGGGCGCGCGAGGCGCTCATCCTGCAGTCGGCGCTCATCCTCGGCCGGATCGCCGACTCGGGCCCGAACGAGCCGCGGCCGACCGCCCAGGTGCGCACGCCGCGGCGACGGTCGCGCTGACGCCCCGGACCGCTCGGACTGGCCCGATCGCACAAGAGAATCCCGGATTCCCTGGCGACGGCCACCAAGGTTTTCGCCGAACTCCTGCAATGATGGAATCCATGACCATCGTCGTGACCTTCCCCGGCCAGGGCTCGCAGAAGCCCGGCTTCCTCGCCGACTGGCTCGAATCGCCGCAGCACCGCGCCACCCTCGAGCGGCTCTCGGAGGCCGCCGGCACCGACCTCATCGCGCACGGCACCGAGTCGGACGCCGACACGATCCGCGACACCGCCGTCGCCCAGCCCCTGATCGTCGCCGCCGGCATCCTCGTCTGGGATGCGCTGCGCGAGCGCGCGGGCGACGGGCTCGACGGCGTCGCGGTCGCGGGCCACTCGGTCGGCGAGATCGCCGCCGCCTACGCGGCGGGCGTGTTCGACGCGCCGACCGCGATCCGCTTCGTCGCGCGCCGCGCCGAGCTGATGGCCGCGGACGCCGCGAAGCGCACCACGAGCATGTCGGCCGTGCTCGGCGGCGACGCCGACGCCGTCGTCGCCCGGCTCGACGAGCTCGGCCTCGAGGCCGCGAACCGGAACGGCGCCGGCCAGATCGTCGCCGCCGGCGAGCCCGCCGCCCTCGACGAGCTGCGCGCCGAGCCCCCCGCCGGCAGCCGCGTCATCCCGCTCAAGGTCGCCGGCGCGTTCCACACCCGCTGGATGGCCGACGCCCACGACGCGCTCGCCGCCGACGCGGAGGGCTTCGCCGTCGCCGACCCGACCCGGCCGCTGCACACGAACGCCGACGGCTCGGTCGTCGCGAGCGGCGCGGAGTACCGCCGCCTGCTCGTCGACCAGGTGAACCGCCCGGTGCGGTGGGACCGCTGCATGGAGGCGTTCGCCGCCGCCGGCGCCACCGGCCTCATCGAGGCCGCGCCCGCGGGCACCCTCACCGGCCTCGCGAAGCGCGCGCTCAAGGGCATCGCGCTCGTCAACCTCAACTCCCCCGCCGATCTCGACGCCGCCGCCGAGCTGCTCGCGCAGGCCCAGTAGATCGCCCGACGAAAGGACACGCTCGGATGAGCACGACCCCCACCCTGCGGCAGGCGACCGGGCCTCAGTACACCCGCATCCACGGCCTCGGCGCCTACCGCGGCGACACGCTCGTCACCAACGACGAGCTCGCGGGCCCGATCGACTCGAGCGACGAGTGGATCCGCCAGCGCACGGGCATCATCACCCGCGCTCGCGAGCAGGGCGGCAGGAACGTCGTCGACATGTCGACGATCGCCGCGCAGGAGGCGATCGAGAAGGCCGGCATCGAGCCCGGGCGCATCGGCGCGGTCATCCTCGCCACCATCACGAACATGGTGCAGACCCCGGCCGCCGCCACCCGCGTCTGCGACAACGTCGGCGCCTCGCCGGCGGCCGCGTACGACATCTCGGCCGGCTGCGCGGGCTATTGCTACGCGATCGCCCAGGCCGACGCGCTCGTGCGCTCGGGCGTCGCCGAGTACGTGCTCGTCGTCGGCGCCGAGAAGCTCAGCGACATCGTCGACCCGACCGACCGCTCGATCTCGTTCCTGCTCGGCGACGGCGCCGGCGCCGCGATCGTCGGGCCCGCCGACGAGCCCGGCATCGCCGAG
>JAAYAS010000386.1 GCA_012719255.1 Microbacteriaceae bacterium
ACGTGGTCGCCGGGCCCCGGCGAGCGGAAGTCGGCGAGGTCGTCGCCGGCGAACCAGCAGCGCACGAACGCGCCGCCGTTCGGCTCGATCGATTCGAGTCGGATGCGGCGGGCGCGCATCGGCAGGCGCTCGCCCACGAGCTCGGGTGCGGTGGCCTTCGTCATGCGGTGCTCCTCACTGCGGGAAGTTAGGTGCACCTAAGTTAGCGCATCAGCTGTCGAAGCCGAGGCCGAGCGCATCCATGGTCTTCAACCAGAGGTTGCGGCGGCCGGTGCGGTCCTCGGCGGCCATCGACGCCCGGGTGAGCTCGACGCCCGCCCAGCGCACCGGCTCGGGCGGGAACGGCACCGGCTTCTCGCGGATCATCCGCAGCTCGGTGCGCTCGGTGCGCTCGCCGGCGAGCAGGTCGAGCATGACGTCGGCGCCGAAGCGGGTCGCCGCCACGCCGAGGCCCGTGTAGCCGAACGCGTAGGCGACGCGGCCGCCGTGCACCGCGCCGGCGGTGAGGCAGAACCGGGTCGACGAGTCGATGAGGCCGCCCCACTGGTGGGTGAAGCGCACATCGGCGAGCTGCGGGTAGGTCTCGGCGAAGTTGCGGCGGAGCGTCGCGAAGGTCTCCTCGCGCTGGGTGAGCGCCTCGGAGCGGCGCGAGCCGTAGTGGTAGATCGCGTCGTAGCCGCCCCAGAGGATCCGGCCGTCGGCGGTCTTGCGGTAGTAGTGGAACTGGTTGCCGGCATCGGCGAGGCCCTCGTCGCCGGTCCAGCCGATCGCGGCGAACTGCTCGTCAGTGAGCGGCTCGGTCATCAGCGCGTAGTCGTAGACCGGGATGGTGACGAGCGAGAGCCGCTTCAGCAGCGTCGGGTAGGCGTTCGTGGCGAGCGCGACGCGGTCGGCGCGCACCGTCGCGCCGGTGGCGCAGCGCAGCTCGACGCCATCGCGGCCGGCGTCGAGGCCGGTGACGCGGGTGCCCTCGGCGATCTCGACGCCGAGCGCGGCGCACGCCTCGGCGAGGCCGATGGCGAGCCGGTAGGGGTCGACGGTGGCGACCTCGTGCTGCCGGGTGGCGGCGATGTAGGCGGGCGAGGCGGTGACCTCGCGGATGCGGTCGGGCCCGATGAACTCGCCCGGCTCGCCGTGCTCGGCGGCCTGCACGGCCGACTCCTCGAGCCACTCGGCCTGCCAGGGGGTGCGGGCGAAGTTCAGCGCGCCGCCCTCGACCCACTCGCAGTCGATGCCGTGGCGGACGATGTCGGCGTGCATGCCGCGGAAGTTCTCGCGGCCGAGGCGCACGAGCTCGTCGATCTCGTCGGGCCAGCGGTCGACGCCGTTCGCGAGGCCGTGGGTGAGGCTCGGGTCGACGAAGCCGCCGTTGCGGCCGCTCGCGGCCTCGCCGAGCCGGTTGGCCTCGAGCACGAGCACGCGGCGCTGCGGGTCGCGCTCCTTCGTGTGCAGCGCGGTCCACAGCCCGGTGTAGCCGCCGCCGACGACGACGAGGTCGGCGTCGCGGTCGTCGCGCAGGGGCGGATGCGGACGGCGGGCGGGCGCGCGGTCGATCCAGTACGAGCGGGGCACGGGCGTGGCGGGGTGAGTCATCGCATCCTCGGGAGTCTCGGTGAAAACCGTCCAGGCGGTACAGTACCACCGCGAGCCGTCCGGTCGGTACAGTGCCGAGCATGCCCGAGCACCCCTCCCCCGCGCCCGCCCCGCGCCGCAACCGCCGCGACGACCTGCTCGACGCCTTCGCCCGGCTCGTGCTCGAGCAGGGCGAGCGCGCCGCCACGCTCGAGGCGGTCGCCGCCGCCGCCGACGTGTCGAAGGGCGGCCTGCTCTACCACTTCTCGAGCCGCGAGGCGCTCGTCGCGGGCCTGTGCGAGCGGTTCGCCGCGCTCGTCGAGGCCGACATCGCCGCGGCGACCGAGCACGAGCGCTCGCTCGCCGAGTGGTACCTGCGCACCTCGAGCGACTACGACTCGCCGCTCGAGCGCACGATGGCCGCGCTGATGCGGCTCGCGCAGCACCACGACGCGGTGGTGCGGCCGGCGCTGCTCGCCGGCCGCGAGCGCTGGTACGCGCTGATCCTCGACGACCTCGGCGACGAGCGGCTCGCGCACGCGGTGCTGCTGCTCGGCGACGGCGTCGCCTACAACTCCGAGATGGAGGGCCCCGCCCCCGACGCGCCCCGGCGCTCGTCGGCGGCGACCGTCGACGGCCTCGTCGAGCTCGTCCGGGCGCTGCGGATGCTCCGGAGCTGACCGCCCGGGTTGAGTGACCGTCCAGTCGGTGTAGCTTGCCGTCGTTCCGCTCCACGACGACGAGGAGACCCAGTGGCGAACGCACGACGGCCCGACAACATCACCGACACCTGACACATCCATGTCGGCAAGGGGCTCAACACCGGCGCGCTCGGCGTCGTCGGCTCGACGGTGATCGGGCTCGCGTCGACCGCGCCCCTCTACTCGCTCGCGGCGACGCTCGGCTGGGTGATCCTCGCGATCGGGCCGCAGGCGCCGGTCGCGTTCCTGTTCGCGGCGGTGCCGATGATCTTCGCCGCGCTCGCCTACC
>JAAYAS010000054.1 GCA_012719255.1 Microbacteriaceae bacterium
CAGGCTAACGAACCAATCCTACGCGCCGTCCATTCGAGAGCATGGAGGGTCGCCGAGGGCGCACGGATGCGGCGGTGCTAGTCGGCGCCGGGGCGGCTACTCGGCGCGCAGCGCGGCGCCCGGGTCGTCGCACTCGCAGCGCTCGGGGCTCCACGCCGATTCGCGCAGCGCCCAGTCGCCGATCGGGTTCGCGCCGGGGCCGGCCGCGAGGGCGTGGCCGGCGAGCGCGTGCAGGCACTTCACGCGGGTCGGCATGCCGCCGGCGGTGACGTTCGCGAGCTCGTCGACGCGCTCGATCGACTCGCGGGTGCGGAGGTACTGCTCGTGGGCGCGCTCGTAGGCGGCGCGCAGCTCGTCGTCGTCGGCGAGCGCCTCCTGCATCCGCACCATGAGCTGCGCGACCTCGAGCCGCGACATCTCGGCGGTCGCCGCCGGATGGGTGAGGTAGAAGAGCGTCGGGAACGGGGTGCCGTCGTCGAGCCGCGGCGCGGTGACGACGACGACGGGGTTGCCGCAGGCGCAGCGGGCGCCGATGCCGATCACGCCGCGGGCGGGTCGGCCGAGCTGCGCCGTGACGACGGCGATGTCGCGCTCGGTGGCGGGCGGGAAGGCGGGGGCGTCGGTCACGGGGTCTCCTCGCCCTCGGCGGGCGGCTCGGTCGGTTCGGGGGATGCGGGCGCTTCGGGCGCGGGCGGCTCGGCCTCGCCCGCGCGGATGAGCGAGTCGAGGTAGAGCGCGGCGGGGTCGGAGTCGGTGACGTGCTGGTCGACCGACACGTCGACCGGCGCGGTCGGCGTGCGGTCGCCGCTCGTGTCGAGCACGGTGTAGGCGGTGTCGCCGGGCTCGACGAACAGCAGCCGACCGCGGGCCTGCGACTTCACGAACGAGGGGTCGTCCCAGCGGGCGCGCTCGGTCTCGAGCGCCTCGGCCGCGTCGGTCGCGACGGCGATCTCCTCCTCGAGCGCGCGGATGCGCTGCTGCTGCGCGACGAGCTGGTTGATCGTCGGCGCGAGCAGCGCCACCGCGCCGACGAGCACGACGAGCAGCAGCAGCGAGCCGCCGGTGGGGCGGCGCGCCGGGCGCTTCGCGGGGGGCTCGTTCGCAGGCATGATCCTGCCATTGTCGCGGATGCGGCCGGGAGCGGGCCGCGCCCACGCCGCCGGGGCGCCCCCGCGCATCCCCGGGAACGGCGACGGGGCCGCCCCCGCGAGGGAACGGCCCCGTGCTCCGGGTGCGGGCGACTACGCGGTGTAGCGCGGGAAGGCGCTGCGGCCGGCGTAGACGGCCTGCTCGCCGAGCTCCTCCTCGATGCGGAGCAGCTCGTTGTACTTCGCGACGCGGTCGGTGCGGGCGGGCGCGCCGGTCTTGATCTGACCGCAGTTGGTGGCGACGGCGAGGTGCGCGATGGTCGTGTCCTCGGTCTCGCCCGAGCGGTGCGAGAGCACGGCGGTGTACTGGTGGCGCTGCGCGAGGGCGACGGCGTCGAGCGTCTCGGTGAGCGTGCCGATCTGGTTCACCTTGACGAGGATCGAGTTCGCGACGCCGAGCTCGAGGCCCTTCTGCAGGCGCTCGGGGTTGGTGACGAACAGGTCGTCGCCGACGAGCTGCACCTTGCCGCCGATGGCCTCGGTGAGCTTCACGTACGAGTCCCAGTCGTCCTCGGCGAGCGGGTCCTCGATCGTGACGATCGGGTACTCCTCGATGAGCTGCTCGTAGAACTCGATCATCTTCTCGGTCGAGTAGTCCTCGCCCTCGAACTTGTAGACGCCGTCCTCGAAGAACTCGGTCGACGCGACGTCCATGCCGAGCACGATGTCGCGGCCGAGCTCGAAGCGGGTCTCGCCGATCGCCTCGACGATGAGGTCGAGCGCCTCGCGGGTCGACGCGACGTCGGGGGCGAAGCCGCCCTCGTCGCCGAGGCCGGTCGACAGGCCCTTCGAGAGGATCGTCTTCTTCAGCTGGTGGTAGACCTCGGCGCCCCACTGCAGCGACTGCTTGAACGACTCGGCGCCGATCGGCAGGATCATGAACTCCTGCACGTCGACGCCGTTGTCGGCGTGCTCGCCGCCGTTGATGATGTTCATCATCGGCACCGGGAGCACGTGGGCGTTCGCGCCGCCGATGTAGCGGTACAGCGAGAGGCCGGCCGAGTCGGCGGCGGCGTGCGCGTTCGCGAGGCTCACGCCGAGGATCGCGTTGGCGCCGAGGCGCGACTTGTTGTCGGTGCCGTCGAGCTCGATGAGCTCGGCGTCGAGGGCGCGCTGGTCGTTCGCGTCGAAGAACTCGACCGCGGGGTCGATCTCGTCGGCGACGCCCTGCACGGCCTTCTCGACGCCCTTGCCGAGGTAGCGCTCGGCGTCGCCGTCGCGCAGCTCGTAGGCTTCGAAGGCGCCGGTCGAGGCGCCCGACGGCACTGCGGCGCGGCCCTGCGAACCGTCTTCGAGGGTGACCTCGACCTCGACGGTGGGGTTGCCGCGGGAGTCGAGGATCTCGCGGGCGTGGACGTCAACGATGTACGACACGGAATGCTCCTCCGGTAGGGATAGTGCGAGGTACGCGCGGTCAGTCTATCCAGCGCGGGCGGCGCGCGGGTGGCTGTTCAGAGCGCGAGGCCGCGCAGCGGCGCCCCGCCCCGCGGCAGGCCCGCGACGAACTCGATGCACCGCTGCGACGGCCGGGTGACGACGGTCGCGAGCGTGTGCCAGCGATCGCCGAGCCCGGCGCCCGGATCGGGCACGCAGCTGAGCCGGCCGACCGCCTCGGGCGCGGTGTCGAGCAGGTCGAGCAGGCCCTCGGAGTCGGGGATGCGGGGGCCGCCGGCGGTGCGCTCGCGCAGCAGCGCCTCGCGGGCGATCGCGTCGTCGGCCGACTCGCGGTCGGCGGGGTCGTCGCGCTCGCCGCGCCGCAGCTCGGGGGTCTGGAAGCGGTTCGCGTGCACGAGCCAGCCGTCGCGCGGCTCGACGAGGCCGATGCCGGCGGGCGAGAGCTCGATGGTGACGCCCCGCTCGCCGTCGTGCACCGTGAGCGCCGACGACGCCGACACCGGCGCCTCTGCGGCGATCGCGATCGCGTCGTCGACATTCTCGGCCTCCCCGAGGATGCGCGCGGCGACGAGGTGCACCGGCGCACCGCCCGCGTGATCGTCGTCGTGGAGGAGGATGTCGAGGTGGAGGCCGACGCCGGCCGAGTTCACGCCGATCTTCGCGAGGATGCCCGCCTCGGTGATGCCCGCCCAGTCGAGCGCACCGCCGCGGCAGCGCACCGGGTGCCAGTAGGGCGCGAGGTGGTCGTGCCAGTCCCAGGTCTGGATGCCGGCGATGCCGGGCCGCACCGCCACCGAGCACTCGCGGGCCGCGGACGGGGAGCCGTGCCGCCGGGTCTCGGCGAGCAGCTCGGTGCGGGCGTTGAGGAGCCACGCGTCGCGCTCATCGACGCCGGCGCCCTCGGCGAGCCCGGCGAGCTCGGCGGCGCCGTCGGGCCACCACTCGGCGACGGTCGCCCGGGTGCGCTCGAGCGACGCGTCGAGGTCGATCGCGCCGGCGGCGGCGATGAGCCGCGCGTACTCGTCGCGCAGCCCCGCCACCCGCTCGCCGAGCAGCGCGCCGCGGGCCCGGCCGCGCGCCCGCGGCCCGGGTGCGTCGACGTCGACGACGGCCGGGCGCCGCCCGGCGACCGCCGCATCCTGCGCCCGCATCGCCCGGCGCCTCAGCCGAGCCGCTCGAGCGCGATCGACGAGGGGTCGTCGAGGTGCTCGGGGCGCAGGTGCACGACGTGGGTGAAGCCCTCGGCGACGGCGCGCTCGAGGAGGTTGCGCACGTTCTTCGGCCGCTTCTCGACGCGGACGCGGCGGCCGGGGGCGAGCAGCGCCGCCTTGCCGCGCATCACCTCGGCGACGGGCATCCGCTTGTCGACGAGCACGAGCACCGCCTCGCCGGCGGCGCCCTCGCGCTCCTCGACGAGGTCGACGATGCGCTCGAAGCCGATCGAGAAGCCGCAGGCGGCGACGTCCTGGCCGAGGAAGCGGCCGATCATCCCGTCGTAGCGGCCGCCGCCGCCGACCGACGAGCCCGAGGCCGGGTGGGCGACCTCGAAGATCGTGCCGGTGTAGTAGCCCATGCCGCGCACGAGCGTCGGGTCGTAGACGAGCGGCAGCGCCGCTCCCCCGAGCCGCACCGACTCGGCGACGCCGCCGAGCGCCTCGGCGGCTTCGACGACGGCGGGCTCGGCGCGCATCCCGTCGGGGAGCGAGTCGAGGATCGCCGCGGCGGTGAGCTCGATGCCCGCCTCGATGCGCGGCGCCCAGCCGGCGAGCGCCTCGCGCAGCCGCGCCGAGGCGGCGGCGTCGACGGGCTCGAGCTCGGCGACGACGCCGTCGACGCCGATCTTGTCGAGCTTGTCGACCGAGATGAGCGCGCCGGGCTGCGCCTCGGGCGCGAAGCCGCACCAGTCGAGCAGGCCCGTGAGCAGGCGGCGGTCGTTCACGCGGATCGTGCAGTCGTCGAGCCCGAGCGCCGCGAGCGCCGCGGTGCCGGCGACGAGCAGCTCGGCCTCGGCGAGCGGCGTCGGGTCGCCGAGGATGTCGATGTCGCACTGCACGAACTGCCGGTAGCGGCCCTTCTGCGGCCGCTCGGCGCGCCAGACGGGCCCGATCTGCATCGCCCGGAACACCGTCGGCAGCACGCCCCGGTGGGTGGCGGTGAAGCGCGCGAGCGGCACCGTGAGGTCGAAGCGCAGGCCGAGGTCGCTGAGCGCGAGCGGATCGGCGGCGTCGGCCGCCGCCTGCAGATCGGCCTGCTCGAGACCGCGGCGGAGCACCGCGAACGAGAGCTTCTCGTTGTCGCCGCCCATGCCCGAGTGCAGCCGCGCCGAGTCCTCGACGACCGGGGTCTCGATCTCGTCGAACCCGTGCGCCGAGTACGTCTCGCGGATGGTGGCGAGCACGCGCTCGCGGCGGCGCTTGTCGGCGGGCAGGAAGTCGCGCATGCCGCGCGGCGGGTTGATCTGAGTGGCCATTGCTCCATTATCGCCCGGGCCGGGCGGCCCGGGCGCTCCGGGTGCGGTCGGCGGCTACTTCGCGAGCTCGGTGAAGAACGCCGGCGCCTCGCCGACGCCGGTGCCGAAGTGCTCGTTCTTGAAGAGCTGGCCGACGACGAGCTTCGGGAAGGCGAGCCCGCGGGCGAGCAGCCGCGAGAACCGGTCGGCGCCGCCGCCGACCGCCTGCATCGCCGACCACTTGCGGTCGAACGCCTTGCCGGCCTTGATGTCGTAGGCGAGGTCGTCCTTCGACGGGAACTGCGCGATCTGCGACTCCTCGAGCGGCACCTCCTTGCGGAGCGTCTTCGCGAGCTGCACGCCGCGGTCGACGAGCTCGCGCGGCAGCGCGGCCTCGACCGAGGGGGCCCCGAGCTCGTTCGCGAGGGCGTGCGCGATCTCGTGGGCGCGCACGTGCGTCGGCTCGTGCACGACGCCGATCGAGTTGTAGCCGAGGATGAGCTCGGGCCGGTCGTCGCCGACGAGCTCGAGGATGCGGCCGGTCGCCTCGTTGAGCGGCACCGCCGACTCGGCCTCGAGCTCGAGCGGGTAGCCGAGCGTCTCGAGGCGGGCGATGCCGAGCCCGTCGGCGAGGCCCCCGGGCGCCTCGCCGGTGAGCAGCACGACGACGACGCGGTGGCCGGCGTCGGCGAGCCGGGCGATCGTGCCGCCGGTGAGCAGCGGGACATCGGCGGGGGCGGCGTGGATCGCGAGCACGGTGGCCATCGGGGGCTCCTTCGGTTCGGCGGGTCCGGCGGTCGCCGGACGCGGACCCGGCCGATGGTAGCGGCGCCCTCCGACGATCGGATGAGCGTTCCGCGCGGGGCCGCGCGGGGCGCCGCGCGCCGTGATGGGATGTCCCCATGAACGCCGCC
Source organism: Microbacteriaceae bacterium (assembly GCA_012719255.1). Classification (GTDB taxonomy): domain Bacteria; phylum Actinomycetota; class Actinomycetes; order Actinomycetales; family Microbacteriaceae; genus Gulosibacter. Next base: position 5,907 of record JAAYAS010000054.1, read on the forward strand.
GTCCCGCCGCCCGCGCCCGACGAGATCCGCGTGCCGCTGCCGAAGCAGCGCGGCGCGATGCTGGTCGCGGCCGCCGTCTGCCTGCCGCTCGGCGGCCTCGCCGCGTTCTCGCCCTGGATGCCGCAGGAGTGGTTCGAGGAGCCGACCCCGATCGGCATCCTCGTGCTCGGCTGGTTCTTCTTCCTCCTCGGCGTCGCGTTCCTCGTCGCCGCCTTCGCGCTCGCCCGCGCCCGCTGGTTCGCGGTGTCGCCGCGCGGCCTCGCCTACGTCGACCCGAGGATGCCGAAGGAGGAGTGGGCCTTCGCCTGGCCCGAGCTCGCCTTCGTCGAGGTGCGCACCGCGCAGGTGCGAGCGGTCCGGCGCGGACTCAGCGGCATGCTGATGCGGCCGCCGCACCGCGTGCGGCTCGTGCTCATGCCGATGACGGTCGCCGATCTCGAGCGCTGCCCCGCGCTGCGCATCAGCCACGGCACCGCCGGCCCGGGCACCGCGATGGCCGCCCTCGGCGACGTGCCGCGGATCGTGCCCGAGCTCGACGCGGCGCTGCGCCGGTACGGCGGCCCGAAGTACCGCGGCGTGCACGACGAGGGCCAGGTCGTCGGCCGGCTCTGACCGCCGACGGCCACGAACCGGTAACCCGCCGGGCGTAACGTCGGAACCCCGACGGCCGGGGGCTCGCGGCATCCGGAGGCCAGCATGCGCACCATCGTCGTCCACCGCTCGAAGTACGGGCACACCCGCGGCTACGCGGAGTGGCTCGCCGAGTCGCTCGGCGCCGACGCGGCCGAGGTCGACGAGACGCCGTCGCTCGCCGACTACGACGCGGCGGTGCTGCTCGCGCCGATCTACGTCGGCAGGATGCCCGGGGTCGCGCCGTTCTTCGAGCGCGCGGCGGGCGCCCCGGAGACCGTCCTCCTCGGCGCGACCGTCGGCGGCGCCGATCCGGCCGCCGCCGACGGCCGCGCCGCGATCGACGCGGCGATCGACCGCGCCGTGCCCGAGGAGCTGAAGCCCCGCGTCGAGTGGTTCCACCTCCGCGGCGGGCTCGACTACCCGCGGATGAGCATCTTCGACCGCTTCCTCATGCGCTACCCGCTCTCGCAGATGCGCAAGCAGCAGCGAGAGCGCGGCGAGACGCCGACCCCGATCTCCGAGACGATGAAGTCGGTCGTCGACTTCCGCGAGCGCGCGGCACTCGATCCGATCATCGAGCGCATCCGCGCCCTCGAGGCGCGCGAGGCCGCCGACGGCGAATGAGGCCGCCGCGCTCGGCGAGCGCGAGGCGCCGGCCCTCGCCGATCGGTGTCCGAGGCATCGGCGATACTCGTCCCGACCCCCGCACCGACCCAGGAGGCGCCCCGTGGAAGCCGCAGCCATCGCCGCATGGACGTTCATGAATCCCATCCCGATCCCGAGCGACATCGGCGACATCCTCGCCCCGGGCGAGCAGCCCGTCGCCGCCTTCAAGACGTTCCGCGACAGCGCGGTCTTCACGAACCGGCGGCTCGTGGTCCGCGATGCGCAGGGCATCACCGGCAAGAAGGTCGAGATGCACTCGCTCCCCTACTCGGCGATCAACATGTGGTCGAGCGAGAACGCGGGCGCCCTCGACCTGAACGCCGAGCTCGAGCTGTGGACTCGCGCCGGCCACATCAAGGTGAAGATCGGCAAGGGCGTCGACATCCGCATGCTCGACCGGCTCATCGCCCAGTGCGTGCTCGGCGCCTGATTCCCGGCGGGGTGCGTCCGTCGGGGGTCGCGGCGTGGTTTCATTGCCCCATGAACCGCCGCACGGCCCTCCGCGCGATCCCCTTCGCCGTGATCGCCCTCGCGCACCTCGTCGCGCAGGCGGTCGGCGCCGACCTCGTCGCCGACCTCACGCAGCTGTTCGCGATGCCGGCGCTGCTGCTCGTGCTGCTCGCCCCGCATCCCGACCCGAACGGCGACTGGCCGCACGTGCGCCGCTGGGCGACGATCGCCCTCGTGCTCTCGTGGGTCGGCGACTCGCTGCCGCGCATCCTCCCCGAGGGCGTCGCGTTCATCGGGATGCTCGTGCCGTTCCTGCTCGCGCAGCTGGCCTGGCTCGTCACGATGCTGCCGCGCCGTCGGCAGAGCATCTGGTTCGCGCAGCGCTGGCGGCTCGGCCTCTACGGGGTGCTGCTCATCGGCGTGCTCGCACTCGTGATGCCGGGCACCGGGCCGCTCCTGGGGGCGCTCGTCGTGGTGTACGCCGTCGCGATCATGCTGATGGCGACCGCCGCGACCGGCTGGGGCGCGCTCGGCACCACCGGCGGTCTGCTGTTCGTGGTGTCGGACGCGCTCATCGCGGTGCGCACCTTCCGCGCCGAGCTGCTGCCCGACTCGCCGTGGTTCGGCGTGCTCATCATGGCGACCTACTTCGCCGCCCAGCTGCTGCTCGTGCTCGGCGCCCGCGAGTGGCAGCGCCGCGCCCGCACGCCGGTCACCGGCATCGCGGCCGGACCGGCGCGCTAACCGGCCTCCGCCGCGCGCACGCGCTCGGCGAGCCGGCGCACGGCGCCGCGCAGCGCCCGCTCGGCGTCGATCCCGGCCTCGCGGCCGGCGGCGACCGATGCGAGCAGCGCGTCGCCGAACGCGGCCTCGGCATCCGCCTCGGGCCCGGAATCCGTCTCGCGCCCGGCGACCGCCTCGTGCTCGGCAACCGACTCGTGCTCGGCAACCGACTCGCTCCCCGCATCCGTCTCGCGCCCCGCCGGCACCGCGAGCTCCTCGGGCGCGACGCCGACCCCGACCTGCGCCGCCTTGCCGAGCACCTTGTCGGCGAGCGCGAGCGCCGGCATGCCGAAGGCGACGCCGTCGAGCACCGAGGTGCGGTTCGCCTTCTCGACCGCCTTCGCCTCCTGCCACAGCCGGATGATCTCGTCGATGTCGCGGGTCGCGCGAGGCCCGAACACGTGCGGGTTGCGGCGCAGGAGCTTGTCGGCCTGATCGCGAGCGACCGCCTCGAGGTCGTGGCCGCCCGAGTGCCCGGCGACCTCGGCGTGGAAGAGCACCTGGAAGAGCACGTCGCCGAGCTCCTCGCGCACGTCGTCGGCGGTGCCCGCCTCGATCGCCTCGATGAGCTCGGCGGTCTCCTCCTGCAGGTAGGGCACGAGCGAGGCGTGCGTCTGCGCCTCGTACCAGGCGCAGCCGCCCTCGCCGCGGAAGCGGTCGACGAGCGCGACGAGCCGCAGCAGCTCGGGGTGCTCGGATGCGGGTGCCGGGTCGATCGTCATGGCTGTCATTCTCGCGGATCGCGGATGGGCGCCGCCGCCCGCTCGGGCATACTCGACGCATGCCGCTCTCCCGCCGCGCCCTCGTCGCGATCGCGGTGCTCGTCGTGCTCGCCGCCGCGAGCATCGTCGTCGGCGTCGAGTGGAGCGCGCGCTTCGACTGGCAGGTCGCCCACGAGGGCCGCGGCGCGACCATGGCGCCCGGCCTGGTGCTCGGCCTCGCCGCGGGCGCCGTGCCCGCGGCCGTCGCGGTCGTCGTCGCAGGGGTCGCCGGCACGGGGCTCGCGCGCGGAATCGCCCGTCGGCAGCGCGCCGCCGGGGTGCGCGCCGGCCTCTGGGCGCGGATGGCACGGGCCCTGCTGCTCGCGATCGCGGTGCTCGCGGTCGCGACCCTCATCGCGCTCCTGCTCGTGGCGGCCGCACTCGCGCTCCTCGCGACGGCGCTGCCGTGGGTCGAGCCCGCCCCGGTGTCGGAGTGGCCGCGGCTCGCACTGGCCGCGCTCGGCATCGGGCTCGGCGTCGGCATCGTCGTCGCGCTGCCGGTGGTCGTGGTCAACACCCTCGTGAACCCCGTCGACGGCGAGCCGACGACGATCGCGCGCGGCTGAGGCCTCTGGCTCCCGGTCGATGCCGGGCATCCTCCACCGCATCGGCCCACCCGACTCCCGCCCTGGATCTACCTACCCGCGGCATGTGACCCGGCCCAGGACAAGTGACCCTGCCACCACGAGGTCACTTGTCGACGGGAGGTTCACATGTCGGCGGCAGGGTCGCTTGTCGGCGGCAGGGTCGGTTGTCGGTGGCAGCAGCACTTGTCGACAGCAGGGGTCGCTTGCCGGCCACAGGCCCGCCCGGCGGAAGGGCCGCTCTCCGCGGGAGAGTCGCTCGCCCAGGCAGCACCGCGTCGCCCCGCAGCAGCGTCGCCCCACCCCAGGGCCGCGCGTCCGCGCGAGGGCCGCTCGTCGACCGCAGGCCGCTCGACGGCCGCGTCACTCCGCGGGCGCGGCGTCCTCCGCCGAGTCGGGCTGCGCGTCGAAGAGCGCGCGGAACACCCCGCGCACCCACTCGAGGAACTCCGCATCCCCGACGACCGCGCCCACGCGCCCGGCCGGCAGGGGCAGCGTGAGCACGCCCTGCGCATCCTGGTACTTCGCGTCGGGGTACATGCGCCGCAGCCGCACCTGCTTCGAGTCGGGCAGCGACACCTGCGTGATCCGCAGCACCCGGCCCATCGCGACGACCTCGTTGAGGCCGAGCCGGCCGGCCATGCGGCGGATGCGCGACACCTCGACGAGCGTCGCCACCTGCGGCGGCAGCTCGCCGTAGCGGTCGAGCAGCTCGTCGACGACGAGGTCGATGGCGCCGGGCTTCGCCGCCGCCGACGCGGCCGACGAGAGCTTCTGGTAGGCCTCGAGCCGCAGCCGCTCCGAGCCGATGTAGTCGTCGGGGATGCGCGCGTCGACCGGCAGCTCGAGGCGCAGCTCGCGGCGGTCCTCGGGCGCCTCGCCGCGGAACGCGTCGACGGCCTCGCCGATCATCCGCAGGTACAGGTCGAAGCCGACCCCGGCGATGTGCCCGGACTGCTCGCCGCCGAGCAGGTTGCCGGCACCGCGGATCTCGAGATCCTTCAGCGCGATCTGCATGCCCGCGCCCAGCTCGTTGTTGGCGGCGATCGTCG
>JAAYAS010000387.1 GCA_012719255.1 Microbacteriaceae bacterium
CCGATCGAGACGCCGATCGAGACGCCGATCGAGACGCCCATCGAGACGCCGATCGAGACCGCGGAGCCGACCGCCGCGCCGCTGCCGACCGGCACCGACGCCGCACCGGCGCCGCAGCCGGGCGACGGCGGGTAGCAGGTCGTCTCGCCGCTGCCGCAGACCGGCGCCGGGGCCGCGGCGCCGCTGCTCGTGCTCGCGCTCGGCATCGCCGGCGTCGGCGGGGCGCTGCTCGCCCGCCGACGACGCGCCTGACGCGCACCGGCCGGACGCGGCGTCCTCCGCATCGCGCGGGGGACGCCGCGTCCGCGTTCGAGGGACGGTGCGCGCGGCCCGCTACGCCTCGATCGGCGCGACGAGCCCCGGGTCGTTCTCGCGCACGTTGCCGACGCGGCGGTCGACCGGATGCATCGCGAGCCGTTCGGCGACGCTCGCGGCGCGCGCGGCGAAGTCGCCGAGCATCCCGGCATCGCCGACCGCCGCCGGATCGAGCCACTCGTCGAGGTCGCCGCGGTCGAGGAGCACCGGGATGCGGTCGTGCAGCTCGGCGAGCGGACCCGGCGTCGAGTCGCGGGTGAGGATCGTCGCGCTGAGCAGCCATTCGTCGGCGGGGGAGCGCCACCACTCGTAGAGCCCCGCGAGCAGCAGCGGTTCGCCCTCGCCGACGGTCGCGCCCTCGAGATGCACGAAGTACGGTTGCTTCGCGCCGCCCGGGAGCTTGCGCCACTCGTAGTAGCCGTCGACGGGGATCGCCGCGCGGCGCCGCTTCACGGCGGCGCGGAACGTCGGCTTCACCGCCGCGGTCTCGCTGCGGGCGTTGAAGGCGCGCACGCCGACCGACTCGTCCTTCGCCCAGGTCGGCACGAGCCCCCACTTCGCGAGCTCGAGCCGGCGGATCGGCCCCGGCCCCCACTGCTCGGCCTCGTCGTCGGGCGCCTTCGCCTCCACGACGATCGGGATGCGCGTGGTCGGGGCGACGTTGTACGACGCGCGCGGCTCGTCGTCGCCGGCGCGCTCGATGTCGAGCTCGGCCGCGAGGTCGGCGCTCGCCCGGGCCACCACGAAGCGTCCGCACATGCGGCCCAGGCTACGCCCGGCGCCGGATGACAGGCTGGTCGGATGCTCAACGAGCTCATCGACGGCCTGATCGGCGCCGTGCAGCAGATCGATCCGGTGCTGCGCACGCTACTCGCCGGGCTCGCGATCCTGCTCGAGACGACGCTGCTCATCGGGCTGATCGTGCCCGGCGACACCGTGCTGCTTGTCGCGGCGACCGGCGTCGACGGCTGGGGGTCGTGGGCGGGGCTCGTCGCCGCCGGCATCGTCGGCGCGCTCATCGGCGAATCGCTCGGCTACGCGATCGGCCGCTGGCTCGGCGAACCGCTGCAGCGCTCGTGGCTCGGCCGGCGCATCGGCGCCGAGCGGTGGCGGCAGGCGAGCGCGCTCCTCGCCGAGCGCGGCGGGGTGGCGGTGCTCGTGTCGCGCTTCCTGCCGGTGCTCCACTCGCTCGTGCCGGCGACCGCCGGCATCGCCCGGATGCCGTACCGCCGCTTCATCGCGTGGACCGCGCCGGCCTGCACGATCTGGGCCCTCGCGTACGTGTCGGCCGGCGCCCTCGCCACCGCGAGCTACCAGCAGCTCGGCCGGCACCTCCACTGGGCGGGGTACGCGTTCGTCGCGGTCATCGTCGTGTTCGCGCTCGTCGTCTGGCTCGCGAAGCAGCACCTCGCGCGGCGGTTCGCGCCGCCGGACCCGCCGTCCGCCCCGCCGTCCGCCCCGGCGGGCGACGAGGACGGCGCCCCCTCGGTTTGAGTAGGGATTGCACGGAGAGAAAGCAAGCCGTTCAACGGGAATTCATCCGTTCGGAGGGGGCGATTCACCCGGATTTTCCCGCGAGAATCCCAGATCCATCCGGGATTCATCGAAATAGGTGAGCGACGTTCGTACGGGCGATTCCCGGGGTAGACTCAGCCTCATGCGCCGAGCGTGATCGCCCCCGCGAGCACTCGAGGCCCGTCGGCCGCGGCGCACGATCTCCCAAGTGCAGCACGGAGGGCTACGTGGAAACAATCCTTGACCCGCTCGTCCTGTCGCGATGGCAGTTCGGTCTCACGACGCTCTATCACTTCCTGTTCGTGCCGATCACCCTCGGGCTCGTCCTCGCGGTCGCCATCTGGCAGACCATGTGGACCCGCTCGGGCAAGGTCGTCTACCTGCAGCTCACGAAGTTCTTCGGGAACATGTTCCTCATCAACTTCGCGATGGGCATCGTCACCGGCATCGTGCAGGAATTCCAGTTCGGCATGAACTGGTCGAACTACTCGCGCTTCGTCGGCGACATCTTCGGCGCGCCCCTCGCCTTCGAGGGCCTGCTCGCCTTCTTCATGGAGGCGACGTTCATCGGCCTCTGGATCTTCGGCTGGAACCGCCTGAAGCCCGGCATCCACCTCATCACCATCTGGATGACCGTGGTCGGCACCTGGGTGTCGGCGTACTTCATCCTCGTCGCCAACGCGTTCATGCAGAACCCGGTCGGCTTCGAGCTCAACGCCGAGACCGGCCGCGCCGAGCTCGTCGACTTCGGGGCGGTGCTGCTCAACCCGGTCGCGCTCACCCAGCTGCCGCACACGCTCACCGCCTCGGTGATGCTCGGCGCGACGATCATCGTCGCGACCGCCGCCTGGCACCTCAAGCGCGGCCAGCACATCGACACCTTCCGCCCGGCGCTGAAGTTCGGCCTCTGGGGCGTGCTCGTCGCCGGCCTCGGTGTCATCCTCTCGGGCCACTGGCTCGGCCTCGCGATGACCGACACGCAGCCGATGAAGATGGCCGCCGCCGAGGCGATGTACGCGACGAGCTCCGGCTACGACGCGTCGTTCTCGATCATCTCGATCGGCACGCCCGACGGCTCCGAGGAGATCTGGTCGCTGCGCATCCCGTACCTCGCCTCGTTCCTCGCGACCGAGACCTTCGACGGCACCGTGCACGGCCTCAACGACCTGCAGGCCGAGTACGTCGACCTCTACGGCCCCGGCGACTACATGCCGATCATCTGGATCACCTACTGGTCGTTCCGCTGGATGATGTTCTTCGGCTTCGCCTCGATGGCGATCGCGGTCGTCGGCCTCTGGGTCACCCGCGAGAAGTTCGACACGAAGCCCTGGATGTGGAACGTCGCGATCCACACCGCCACCTTCCCGCTGTGGGGCATCCTCATCGGCTGGATCTTCACCGAGATGGGCCGCCAGCCGTGGATCGTGTTCGGCCTCATGCAGACCGCCGACGGCGTCTCGCCGAACGTGACCGGCGTCGACGTGCTGCTCTCGCTGGTGGCGTTCACGCTCATCTACGGCATCCTCGCCGTGGTCGAGCTCAAGCTGCTGCTCAAGGCCGCCCAGTCCGACCCCATCCAGGTCGAGCAGGCGCAGGACGGCGTCGTCGAGAACGTCGACGACATCAAGGTGAAGGCGAGCGTGTACTGATATGGATCTGCAAGTTCTCTGGTTCTGGCTCGTCGCCTTCCTGTTCATCGGGTACTTCGTCCTCGACGGCTTCGACTTCGGCGTCGGCATCGCGCTGCCGTTCGTCGGCAAGGACGACACCGACCGCCGCATCATGATCAACACCATCGGCCCGGTGTGGGACCTCAACGAGACCTGGGTCATCGTCGCCGGCGCCTGCCTGTTCGCGGCGTTCCCCGAGTGGTACGGCACGATCTTCGCCGGCGCCTACCTCGCGCTGCTGGTGATCCTGCTCGCGCTCATCGCCCGCGGCGTCTCGTTCGAGTACCGCCACCAGGGCAAGGGCGTGCAGTGGACCCGCTGGTTCGACGGCATGATCTTCTGGGGCTCGGCCATCCCGGCGCTGCTGTGGGGCGTCGCGTTCGCGAACATCGTGCGCGGCATGCCGATGGAGAGCTTCAGCCAGACCGTTGGTGACTTGGACTTCACGTTCAACTTTAACTACTCGGGCACGTTCTTCGACCTTCTCAACCCGTACGCGCTGCTCGGCGGCCTCACCACACTCGCGCTGTTCTTCTACCACGGCCTCGTGTTCCTCACGCGCAAGACCGATGGCGAGCTGCAGGCGCGCGCGAAGCGCCTCGCGACGTGGGTGGGCCTCGCCGTCGCGGTGCTCGCGATCGCGTTCCTCGGCTGGACGATCGTCGCGTACTTCAACATCGCGACCCTCGTGCTCTCGCTCATCGCGGTCGTCGCGTTCGTCGGCTCGTGGCTGATGAACCTGCTCGGCAAGGACTCGCCGGCGTTCGCGCTCGGCGCGCTCACCGTCGTCGGCGCCGTCGCGGCGCTGTTCGCGGCACTGTTCTGGGGCCACGGCGAGACGCCGATGCTGATGAAGAACCTCCTCGACGGCGGCACCGACCTGACGATCTACAACGGCTCGGCGAGCCAGAACACGCTCGGCATCATGTCGTGGGCGTTCGTGCTCATCATGCCGTTCGTCATCGCCTACCAGGCGTGGTCGTTCTGGGTGTTCCGCAAGCGCCTCAAGCGCGCCGACTTCGAGGCCGAGGTCGACGCGCCCAAGGTCGAGCACGCGAACGCGTAGCCGTTCCCGTGCCGCCGATCGAGCCCGTCGGAGCCCCGCGCTCCGGCGGGCTCGTTCGCGTCGGCGCCCCGCATCCCATCAGACCCCGTCGATAGGCTGACCGCACCGTGAAACCGCTCGATCCGCGCCTGCTCCGCTACGCCCGCTCCTCCCGCCGCTTCCTCGTGCTCGGCGCGGTGCTGGGGCTCGTGCAGACCCTCGCGATGATCGTGTTCGCCTGGTTCGTGGCGGTGGCCGTCACCGGCGCGATCGCCGGGCGGGATGCGGGCGAGCTCGCCGGGGCGCTGTGGGCGATGGTCGGCGCCGTCGCCGTGCGCGCCGCCTGCCAGTGGGCGACCGAGGCCGCCGGCGCCCGCGCCGCGGCCGCCGCGAAGACCGAGCTGCGCGCCGAGCTGCTGCGCGCCGTCGCCGCGCTCGGGCCGCGCCGCCTCGGCGGCTCGACCGCCGAGGTCACCACGCTCGCCACCCACGGGCTCGAGGCGCTCGACCCGTACTTCGGCAAGTACCTGCCGCAGCTGCTGATGACGATGCTCGCCACCCCGGTGCTCATCGCGGTCACCTGGTGGTTCGACCCGGTGTCGGCGATCACGGAGGTGCTCACGCTGCCGGTGATCCCGCTGTTCATGGTGATCATCGGGCTCGCCACCCGGCGCGTGCAGCAGCAGCAGCTCGACGGCCTCACCCGGCTCGCCGGCGCGTTCCTCGAGATCGTCGAGGGGCTGTCGACGCTGAAGATCTTCGGCCGCGCCCGCCGCCAGCGCGACCGCATCGCCGGCATCACCGACGACTACCGCCGCTCGACGATGAAGGTGCTGCGGCTCTCGTTCCTCTCGGGCTTCGCGCTCGAGCTGTTCGCCTCGCTGTCGGTCGCGCTCGTCGCCGTGCAGATCGGCATCCGGCTCATCGACGACGCGATGACCCTGCAGGTGGGGCTGTTCGCGCTCGTGCTCGCCCCCGAGGTGTTCGCGCCGATCCGCCAGGTCGGCGCCCAGTTCCACGCCGCCGCCGAGGGCGTCACCGCCTCGCAGCGCGTCTTCGAGCTCATCGAGCGCGCCGAGGCGAGCACCCCCGGCGGCGCGAGCGTTCCCCGGGGCGCCAGCGGCGCCGAGGGCGCGCAGCGGACGCCCGGCGCGTCCGGCCTCGCCGTCCGCGGCGTCCGCGTCGCCTACGACGACCGCCCCGTGCTCGACGGCCTCGACGCCGACTTCCCGCGCGGCGCGATCACCGCGATCGCCGGCGAGTCCGGCGCCGGCAAGTCGACGCTCCTCGCGTTCATCCGCGGCGAGCTCGACGGCGACGGCGCCCGCGAGCTCGACGGCGCCCCGCTCGACGCGCCCCGCGCCGCCGCGGCCATCGCCTGGATGGGCCAGCGCGCCGGGCTCCTGCAGGGCACCGTCGCCGAGAACGTCGCACTCGGGCGCCCCGACCTCGACGAGGCCGCCGTGCGCGAGGCGCTCGAGCTCGCCGGCATCGGCTGGCTCGACCCCGCGCTCGAGCTCGGCGTCGGCGGCGACGGCCTGTCGGGCGGGCAGGCGCAGCGCGTCTCGCTCGCCCGCACCATCGCCCGCGCCCGCGCGCTCGACACGCCGATCGTGCTGCTCGACGAGCCGACGAGCGCCCTCGACTCGGGCCACGAGGCGACCGCGATCGCCGCGATGCGCGCCCTCGCCGACGAGGGCCGCGCCGTCGTCGTGGTGAGCCACCGGCCCGCGGTCGTCGACGCCGCCGACCGCGTCGTCGAGCTGCGCGCGCTCGCGCCGGCCGGCGCCGAGGGTCGCGATGCCGACCGGGATGCGGCCGGCGAGCCGGGGGAGGAGCGGCGATGAACGAGCGGCTCCCCTACGGGCCGGGCGGCGTCGCCGACCCGGTCGTCGCCGACGCGGCGACCGCGCCCGCCGAGGCGGTGCGCGGCAACCCGAGCCGGCTCGGACGGCTGCTGCGGCTCGACCGCGACGAGCAGCGCGTGCTCGGCCTCGCCATGCCGCCGGCCCGCCGGCTCGCCCCGCACATCGTCTGGGGCGTGCTCTGGGCGATCTCGGTCGTGGCGCTGCTCGCGACGAGCGCCTACCTCATCACCCGCGCCTCGCTGATCATCCACTTCCTCTGGCTCGGCCACGCCGTCGTCGGGGTGCGCGCCTTCGCGCTCGGCCGCGCGGTGTTCCGCTACCTCAAGCAGCTGCAGGGCCACGACGCCGCCTTCCGGCAGCTCGCCGCGATGCGCGTGGGCCTGCTCGACCGACTCGTGCCGCTCGCGCCCGCGGGACTCGGCCGCACCGGTCGCGGCGACCTGCTCGCCCGGCTCGTCGACGACGTCGACGAGCTGCAGTTCCTGCCGCTGCGGGTCGCCGAGCCGCTGCTCACCTCGCTGATCGCCGCGGCGCTCGCGGTCATCGGCGTGAGCCTCGTCTCGCCGCTCGCCGGGCTCATCCTGCTCGGCTGCCTCGTCGCGGCGTTCGTCGTCGCCACCGCCGCGCAGCTCGCCATCGCCGGCCGCGCCGACCGGGCCATCGCGCCGCTGCGCGCCCGGCTCGGCGATCTCGTGCACGACACGCTCGCGAACCTCGAGACGCTCCGCGCCTACGACGCCCTCGACGGCCAGCTCGAGCGCGTCGCCGCCGCCGACGACCGCCTCCGCCGCGCGCTGCAGCGCTCGGCGGTCGGCGCCGGCGTCGTGCTCGGCGCGATGACCCTCTTCTCCGGCCTCGCCACCGTCGGCGCGCTCGCCGTCGGCATCGGCCCCGTCGTCGACGGCACGATGATCCCCGAGCTGCTCACTCTCACCGCGCTCGTGCCGATGGCGCTGTTCGAGGTGTTCGCGATGGTGCCGCAGGCGGTCGTCGCCTGGCGCAAGGTGCGCGTGTCGGCGCAGCGCGTCGCCACCGTCGCCCCGGCCGAGACCTCCGCCGAGATCCCGATCGAGCAGGAGGACAGCGACGGCGCCGCCGCGGCCCTGCCGGACGGGCCGCTCGAGGTCGAGCTGCGGGGGCTCGCCGCCCGCTGGCCCGGCGCCGAGCGCGACGCGATCGCCGGGCTCGACCTGCGCATCCCCGCCGGCGGCCGGGTGCTGCTCGAGGGCGAATCGGGCGCCGGCAAGACGACCCTCGCGAACGTGCTCGTGCGCTTCCTCGACTACCGCGGCGGCTACCGCCTCGGCGGCGTCGAGGCCCGCGACGCCGACCCCGCCGAGCTGCGCCGGCGCGTCGGCCTCGTCGAGCAGCGCGCCCACATCTTCGACGAGTCGATCCGCCAGAACCTGCTGTTCGCCCGCGACACCGCGAGCGACGACGAGCTCGTCGACGCGCTCGAGCGCGTCGGCCTCGGCGACTGGATGCGCGAGCGCGGCGGCCTCGACGCGCCCGTCGGCGAGCGCGGCGCGCTCGTGTCGGGCGGGCAGGCGCAGCGCATCGCGCTCGCCCGGGCGCTGCTCGCCGACTTCCGCGTGCTCGTGCTCGACGAGCCGACCGCGAACGTCGACCCCGGCCGCGCCGAGGCGCTGATGCGCGACCTCGTCGGCGCCGCCGGCCCCGACGACACCGTCATCGTCATCAGCCACACGCCGATCGACCCGGCGCTCGTCACCCGGCGCGTGCGGCTCGAGGCGGCGTAGGGGCGGGGCCGAACTCCGGTCGGTGCGCGTTCGCGGTGATCGACCGGCGTCGGATCGCGCTCTCGTGCTGCCGAAGTGGGGCGCGCGGGTGAGTGCGGTGGCGCCCGGAGGGCGGCCTCCGCGGCGATGCGCGGGGTGAAGTGTTCGCGACGCACATCCCCACGGGGCGAATGTGTGCCGCGCAGACATGTCCTGGGTTCTCTCGGATTGGGAGTCTTCTCGTCAACGACAGCGACGTCGGAGCGATCCGCAACCGGACGTCGACGTCGGAGCAGCGAAAGGAACGCTATGACGCCGAAGGCCCACATCATCGCCATGGCGCGGACCCCCATCGGCCGCCGCGCCGGCGGGTTGCGGGAGCTCGTGGCCCACGAGCTCGGAGGCGCGGCGATCGCCGCCGCTGTCGACCGCGCGGAGATCGAGGCATCGACCATCGACGACGTGATCATGGGATGCACGCTCGCCGCCACCGGGAACACCGCTCGCGTCGCCGCGCTCGCAGCGGGTCTCGAGGTCGAGACGCCGGGGCTCACCATCGACCGCCAGTGCGGCTCCGGCATCAATGCGGTCGCACTCGCCGCCGATGGCATCCGACTCGGTGCGCGGGCGACGATCGCCGGCGGCACCGAGAGCATGACGAACGAGCCCTACCTCCTCGCCCGTCCGCCGCGGGCCTACAGCCCGACGCCGCCGGCGTTCCTGCGCCGGGCGCTCTCGACCGACGAGATCGGCGACCCCGGGATGGGCACGACGGCCGAGAACCTGGCGCAGCGATACGGAATCGGTCGCGAGGAGCAGGACTCCTACGCGCTGCGCAGCCAGCAGCGCTACGCCGACCACGCCGAGGCGTTCGGGGTCGACATCGTCCCGATCACCGGCTCGAGCCGGTCAACGACGGTCATCGACGCCGACGAGCATCCCCGTCCGGAGACGAGCGCCGACGCGCTCGCCGCACTCCGACCGGCGTTCGCCGTCGACGGCACCGTGACGGCCGGCAACGCCTCGGGCATCAACGACGCCGCGGCCGCGCTCGTACTGGTCGGCGACGAGGTCCTCGCCGAGAGCGGTGCGACGCCCCTCGCGGCGGTCGGTCCGTCGACGGTCGCCGGCGTCGACCCGAACATCATGGGCATCGGCCCGGTGCCCGCGATCCGGCGCCTGCTGGCGCGCACGGGCCGGAAGCTCGACGACTACGCCGTCATCGAGATCAACGAGGCGTTCGCCGTGCAGGTGCTCGCCTGCCAGCGAGAGCTGGGTCTCGCGGACGACCGCGTCAACGTGTGGGGCGGTGCGATCGCGCACGGGCATCCCATCGCCGCCACCGGCGCGATCCTCGTGCAGAAGGCGATCCGCCAGCTGCAGGAGCGCGGCGGTGGCCTCGCGATCGTCTCGGCCTGCATCGGCGGCGGCCAGGGCATCGCGATCGAGATCGAGGTCGCCGGCTGACCGGCGACGCACCCGACCGCAATCAGGAATGAGGACAACGATGACCGACACGACATCCGCCGATACCACTGTGCTCGTCTGCGGCGCCGGCGCCATGGGGCGCCAGATCGCGATGCTCGCCGCCCTCGGCGGCTACGAGACCCGGCTGTACGACGTGGCTCCCGAGCAGCTCGACATCGCACTCGACGATCTGCGCACGATCATGGCGCGACGCGTCGCGAAGCAGCGCAACACGGCCGAGGAGGCCGAGGCGGCCTTCGCCCGGCTCGCCGTCTGCGACGATCTCGCCGAGGCGGCGGCTGATGCCGATGCCGTCATCGAGGCGGTCGTCGAACGGCTCGACGTCAAGCGGGAGCTCTTCGCGAAGCTCGGAGAACTCGTCCCCGAGGAGGCGGTGCTCGCGACGAACAGCTCGTCGATCGTGAGCTCGAAGCTCGCCGACGTCGTGCCGAATCCAGAGCGGTTGTGCAACCTGCACTTCTTCAACCCGCCGCTGGTGCTCACCCTCGTGGAGCTCGTGCGCGGACCGCACACCTCGAGCAGCACCATCGAGCGCTTCAGCGCGATCGCCGATCGGATGGGCCGGACGACGGTCCTGCTCGAGAAGGAGATCTTCGGGTTCGTCGTCAACCGGGTGCTGCGAGCGATCTTCGACGAGGCGATCGCCCTGCACGAGGCCGGGATCGCCTCGATCGAGGACATCGACACCGCCGTCACTGCGGGCCTGAACCACCCCATCGGCCCGTTCGCGCTCCTCGACCTCACCGGGATCGACGTCAACTACCACATCAAGGCGCTCGAGGCCGAGGAGCTCGGCGACCCCGCCGCGGGCCCGTCGCGCACGCTCACCGAGCTCTACGAGGCGGGACGGCTCGGCCGGAAGTCCGGTCAGGGGTTCTACGACTACCGCGCGGAGGGCGAGCGATGAGCAGCACCGTCCACACCGAGCGGGTCGGCGACATCCTCGTCGTCGCCCTGGACCGGCCGGCCGCGTTCAACGCCATGAACGAGGACATGCTCGAGGCGATCGGCAGTGCGCTCGACGACGCCGAGCGCACCCCCGAGGTCCGCGGACTCCTGCTGATCGGGGAGGGCCGCGCCTTCGCCGCCGGTGCCGACGTGGGTGAGCTCCGTGGCCTGTCGCGGGCCGAGATGCTCGACCACCCGATGCCGAGGCTCTACGCGCGCCTGCGGAGCACACCGCTCGCCACCGTCGCGGCGGTGCACGGATTCGCGCTCGGCGGCGGATTCGAGCTCGCGCTCGCCTGCGACCTCCGCGTCGCCGGCGAGAGCGCGGAGTTCGGTCTGCCGGAGCTCTCGCTCGGCATCGTCCCCGGCGCAGGCGGCACGCAGATGCTCGCGCGCAGCGTGGGCGAATCGCGGGCGCTCGACCTCATCCTCTCCGGCAAGCGCATCCGCGCCCGCCAGGCGCTCGACTGGGGCCTCGTCACGGCGGTGCACCCCGATGCCGAGCTGCGGGATGCGGCGTACGCGGCACTCGAACGCGTGCTCCAGCACAGCGCCGAGTCGGTCGCCACGGCGAAACGGCTCATCCGCCTCGCACTCGGCGACGACCGCGACGGCCACCGCGCGGAGCTCGAAGCCCAGGCCGAGCTGCACGCCGGCGTCGACGCGCAGGAGGGCATGGGCGCCTTCCTCGAGCGCCGGAGCCCGCACTTCGCCCACGGCCGTCCGGCCGGCACCCGCTGAACGACGACCACCGTCCCAACCGAATCCACCACGAAAGGCGATCCTCAATGGAACCGACAACGGAGTCGGGCTTCTTCAAAGCCAGTCCCTATCGCGTGATCTCACTGCTGATCATGCTCGCCCTCGCCGTGCTCGCGCTCAACCCCTGGGCGTTCGCGACGACCATCGGCGGCACCACCGTCACCGGCATCACCCTCACCGCGATGCAGGTGCTCGGCGTGCTGCTGCTCATCGGCGACCTGTTCGCCGGCCGCCGCAACCGCGAGGAGGCGGACCGATGAACGGCGAGATCAATGTCATCCCCCTGATCATCCTGATCGTCTACATGGTGATCGTGATGGCGATCGGCATCTGGTCGCGCAGCCAGATGAAGAAGGGCACCGCGCGCGAGTACCTCACCGGAGACGGCAAGGTCGGCTTCTGGGTCAACGGCGTCGCCATCTTCGCGGCCTTCGCGACCGGCGGCACCATGCTCGGCAACATGGGCCTGTCGTACGCGCAGGGCTGGGGCTACCTCGCGGCCTACAACGCCGGCGTGACGGTCGGTTACCTCATCACGACGTTCTTCCTCGCGAAGACGCTGCGCAACCTCAATGTGAACACCGTGCCCGAGCTGCTCAAGGTTCGATTCCCGAGCAAGCTGCTCAACCTGCTGGTGCCCCTGGTCGTCATGGGCACGCTCACCGCCTACCTGGTCGCGCAGATGAAGGTCGGCGGCATCCTCGGCGAGCGTCTGCTCGGAGTGCCCTACTGGGTCTCTCTCGTCGTCGTCGGCGTCGTCTACATCTTCTACACGTTCTGGGGCGGCATGAAGGCCGTCACGCTCACCGACTTCATGCAGGGCCTCATCATGATCAGCGTCGTGGTCGTCGCCGGCTTCACCGCGATGTTCGCGATGGACGGCGGCCCGGGAGAGATCTACGAGGCCGCCCAGGCGCTCATGCCCGCCTGGACGAGCGACGAGGTGCTCCCGATCCCCGCGTACATCGGCGGCTTCCTCGTGTGGGCGACCGTGATCGCGATCCTCCCGCACACCGTGATGCGAGTGTTCGCCGCGAAGGACGAGCGGACCGGGCGCGCCTCGCTCACGCTCGGTCTCGGCCTCTACGTCGTCACCGGCATCCTCACCACGATCTTCGTGGTCGCCGGCACCATCGTGCTGAACGACGGCGGCCAGCTGCCCGACAACGACGCCGCGTTCCTGCTCTTCCTCGAGGAGACCCTGCCGATCTGGTTCGTCGGCATCGCCTACGCGGGGATCTTCGCGGCGGTGATGAGCTCGGTCAGCGCCATGCTGCTCGGTCTCGCGGCCGCCTTCGCCTATGACTTCGTCGGCACCATCAAGCCCGATATCGAGGAGCACACGCAGCGCAAGATCATCTCGATCAGCGTGCTCGTGTTCGGCGTGCTCACGCTGCTGCTCGCCTTCAACCCGCCCGAGTTCCTCACGCTGCTCTACACCGCGGCGATGGGCCTGCTCGCCTCGTGCCTGTTCTGGCCCGCAGTGCTCGGCATCTGGTGGCGGCGCGCGAACAGCGCGGGTGCGCTCGCCGGTGTCATCGGCGGCGGCTTCACCTACCTCTTCCTGCTCTGGGGACCGATCGAGCAGTGGTTCGGCTACAAGATGGCGAGCCTCGAGCAGATCCTGTACTCGCTGCCCGTCTCGCTCCTCTGCGTGGTGATCGGCAGCCTGGTCACCAAGCCGCCGACGAGCGCCGAGGTCCGACGCGTGGCCATCGCCCACGAGCGCGAGTACGAGGAGATCGACGCGCACTAGCGTCCCGACGAGAAAGGACGGGGCCCGGGCCACCGGGCTCGGGCCCCGAACCCCCTGATGTATCAGCTGCACATCGAGCCGAAGGTCTCGGAGACCGACGCCCTCGGCCACATCAACAACACGGTCATGCCGGTCTGGTTCGAAGCCGCTCGGACCCCGCTCTTCCGCATCTTCAATCCGGAGCTCGACTTCGACAACTGGCACATGGTGGTCGTCGGCCTCGCCCTCGACTACCGGCGGCAGACCTACTACGGCCGCCCCGCGGAGGTGCGCGGCTGGGTCGCCTCCATCGGCAAGTCGAGCATCAAGCTCGCGGAGCACCTGTATCAGGACGGAGAACTCTGCGTGGTCAACGAAGCGGTCTACGTGAACTTCGATCACGAGACGCAGCGGAGCCGACCGATCTCGGACGCGCAGCGCGAAGCGCTGCAGCAGCACCTCAAGGAGGACTCATGACTACCGATCGCATTCGCACCGACGTCGATGCGGGCGTGCTCGAGCTCGTGCTCGACAGGCCGGAGGCCCGGAACGCGCTCGAGAACTCGATGATCGCGGCGATCCTCGATGCGCTCGACGAAGCCGCGCGGCGAGACGATGTGCGCGCGGTGCTCATCCGCGGCGAGGGCAAGGCATTCTGCGCCGGCGACGATCTCAAGGACATGGGCACGGAATCTCATCCGCTCGACCCCAACCCTTTCGTGGAGTACGCCGCGGGCTACCCCCGCATCGTCCGCGCCATCCAGGAGCTCCCGAAGCCGGTCGTCTGCGCCGTGCACGGGTTCGCCATGGGGGCCGGGCTCGAGATCGCGCTCGCGAGCGACACGATCGTCGCCGCGCGCGGTTCGCTCGTCGGACTGCCGTTCGTCAAGCGCGGCATCGCGGCGGGGACGGTGCTGCTCGCTCGCGCCGCCGGCCGGCACTTCGCCGCCGACCTGCTCTTCAGCGGCCGGATGGCCGATGTCGCCGAGCTCGAACGGCTCGGCATCGTGGCGCAGCTCTGCGAGGCCGACGAGGTGCTCGACGTCGCCCGCCGCCGTGCGACGGCACTCGCGCTCGGCCCGACGTCGGTGATCGGCGCCATGAAGCGCGCGATGCACCGCGGGCTCGAGAGCCCGGCCGCCGCGGCCATGGATCTCCAGGTGGCCGCCACGGCCGAATCGTCGTTGACGGCCGACTTCGCCGAGGGCAAGCGGGCGTTCGCCGAGAAGCGCGATCCTGAGTTCACCGGAAAGTAAGCGAGGTACCGAAATGACCATCCCGTCGACGAGCGGTGCGCCGCTCACGCGCGACCAGCCCATCCACGAGTACCTCCGCGAGCACGCCCGCCGGGATCCGGATCGGGTCGCGATGACCTTCTACGGGCGCGAGTACACCTACGGCTGGCTCGACGAGGCCACCGACCGACTCGCCACGCACCTCCTCGACCGCGGCATCGGGAAGGGCGACTGCGTCGCCCTCTACATGCAGAACTCGCCGCAATACGTCATCGCGCACTTCGCAGCGCAGAAGATCGGGGCGATGGTCGCACCGTGCAATCCGATGTTCAAGGAGTGGGAGCTCGAGTTCGAGCTTGTCGATGCCCGGGCGAAGGCGATCTTCGTCCACGACGAGCTGTTCGAGCGGTTCGCCGTGGTCGCCGACCGCACCCAGGTCGGCACCATCGTGGTGTCGTCGTACGAGGACTTCCTGCCGGAGGGGGAGGTCCCCGCGTTCCTCGAGGGCGAGTACGTGCGCAGTCAGGGCGATGTCTCCGCGGTCCGCAACGCCGCGGTGCCGCTCACGAGCATCCTCGACGACGACTCGATCACGATCGACCCGGAACGGCTCGCGCTCGAGCTCGACATGACCGACGACGTGAGTCTCGTCATGTACACCTCCGGCACCACCGGCAAGCCGAAGGGCGCCATGCTCACGTTCGAGAACGTCGAGTTCAAGACCGCGTGCGTCGTGCGCACCTACGAGCTCACGGCCGACGACGTCGTGCTCGCGGTCATGCCGATCTTCCACATCGCCGGAATGCTCGTCGGGATGAACGCGGCGATCATGGCCGGTGCGGCGATGACGATCATCGCGCGGTTCGAGCCCGAGTCGATGCTCGCCGCGATCGAGCGCGACGGCGTGACATTCACGTATACGACGCCGATCATGAACATCGAGATGCTCGACCGGAACGGTGACGGCAGGTATCGGCTCGACCGCCTGCGGGGCTCGATCGGGACGAGCTTCGGCCTCCAGGTGACGGAGGAGCTCTCGTCGCGCTGGCAGGAGATGACCGGTGTGCCGTTCATCGAGTTCGCCTACGGGATGAGCGAGACCCACACCGGCGACACGATGCAGCGCCTCGACGACTACCGCTGGGGGAGCGTCGGCAAGCCGACGTACGAGACCGAGATCGAGATCCGAAGTCTCGACGACCGGATGCTCGCCCTGCCGCGCGGGGAGCGGGGCGAGATCGTCGTGCGCAGCCGGAGCGTGTTCAAGGGCTACCTCGGCCGCGACGAGGCGACGGCGGCGAGCAAGCACGACGGCTGGTACTTCTCGGGCGACATCGGTCGGTTCGACGAGGACGGCTTCATGTACTTCGAGGGGCGGAACAAGGAAATGATCAAGTGCAACGGCTACTCGGTGTTCCCCGAGGAGGTCGAGGAGTTCCTGGCGCGCCACGGCGACGTCGCCGCGGTCGCGGTGATCGGCGTGCCCGATCCGCAACGCGGTGAGAGCGTCATGGCGTTCGTCGTGCCGACCGCGAACGCGACGGTCACGGAGGACGAGCTCGTCGAATGGAGCCGCGAGCACATGGCCGCCTACAAGTACCCGCGCGCCGTGCGATTCGTCG